>JBEIVK010000161.1:0-7691 GCA_040373935.1 Alphaproteobacteria bacterium | reverse complement strand
CACCAAGGACCCCCCGGCCGGCGCTGCGGCGCTGCCGGCCTGCGGCGGGCCCCCGCCGCGCGGCGAGTGGCCGGACGCCCCGGTGGGCGCGGTGGACGCGCTGCGCGCCACGCGCACGGACGACGTCGCGCAAGCGGAGGCAGAGTTCCCGTTCTCGTTCCCGGTGGAGCGCTACCGCGCCATCCGCACGCTCTTTCCGCCGCGCTACCTCGTGCCCGGCGCGGCCTGGACAGGCTTCGGCGTCCAAGGGGTGCTCGCGACGGGCGGGACAGACCCCCTGCGCCGCTGGCTCTACGGGGCGTCGGTCAGCTACCGCACGGACAGCCGGTTCGTCGGGTCGTCGGCGTCGGTGGTTTGGAACCGCTATTTCCCGGTGGTCTCCGCCGGCGTCTCGACGTACACCGTGCCGTATGGGGCGATCTACCGGCAAACCACGCCGCCGCCGGAGGGCGGTCCGTGGGTGCCGAGCATCCAGAACACGGGGCAGCGCTACTGGGATCGCCGGCTGCGCAGCACGGTCGGGGTCACCTGGCCCATCGACCCCTTCCGCTCGGCCTTCGTCTCGTGGTCGGGCATGTGGATGTCTCCGCTGGACCCGCTGAGCCCGCTGGACTACCGCCCGTTTCTGCCAAACCGCGGCCTCTTCTCGTCGATTGGCGGAGGCTTTCGCTTCGGGCGCGGGCTCTCGTGGGCCCGGTCGATCTCGCCCGAGGACACGCGGGTCGTGTGGGTGTCGGCCAACTGGACGAGCGCGGCCCTCGGGTCCACCGTGCTGGACGACCAAGACCAGCCTGTTCCCTTCTCGCGGCTCCAGGCCACCGCCGAGTGGCGGGAGTACCGTGCGGTCCCCGGCCTGCCGAACCACGTGCTCGCGTGGAAGGCGGCGGTCGGCGCCTCCGCGGGCGACGCGCAGCGCTACGGCAGCTTCCGCCTCGGCGGCTCGCAAGGTGAGAGCAGCGCGCTGAACCTGCCGGACGAATGGCGCGCCCTGCGCGGCTTCGCACCAGCGACCATCGACGGGGACTCCTACTGGCTCGGCAGCCTGGAGTACCGCCTCCCCTTGCTCTGGGTGGATCGCGGCACGGGCGTCGTGCCCTTCTTCGCGCGTGGCCTCTCCGCCGCCGCCTTTGTCGACGCCGGGCATGCCTTCGACGGGCTCGCCGGGGCCGCGGCGGCGGGCAGCGAGGCGCTGGTGGGCACGGGAGCCGAGCTGCGCGGCTCCGCGGTCATCGCCTGGGGCATCCCGGTGAGCGCTCGTTTGGGCTACGCTTTCGCGCTGCGCGGGCCCGGCGTCGCGCCCGGCCAGTGGGACGGCGCCTACGCCTGGCTCGGAACCTCCTTCTAAAAGGGGCTCTCGCGTGCTGTTCGCCCTGCTCGTCTCTGCGGCCGCCGCCCTCTCGCCTGCGGCGCGTGTGGCACTCCAGGCGGGCGAATGCGCCACCGCCGTGTCCGACCCGGGCGGCCCCGTCACCGACGCCGAGAAGCTCGCGGTCGCGCGATGCCGGGCGGGCCGCGGAGACGTCACGGGGGCCGTGGCGATGCTCGCGGGGGTGGCCGGTGGTCCCCTTGGGCCCTACGCGCGCTTGGTGGCAGCAGAAGCCCTGCTCGTGCGCGGCGAGGCGGCGGAGGCCGCGGAGCGGCTGGACGGGCTGGCGCTGCCCGGCCCCGCCGGCCAACGCGCGGTGTTCTTGCGCGGTCAGGCGCTGATGCAGAGCGGGCGGCACGCCGAGGGCAAGGCGGTTCTCAACGGCCTGCTGTCCGGCCCGGCGGGCAAGGCCGGCGCGCGGGCCGAGCCGGGCGGGGTGGACCCGGCGGAGATTCGCTGGTGGCTGGCCGAAGGCGCGGTGCGCCGGGGTGAGCCGGCCGCGGCGGTGCCCGTCTGGGAGAAGCTCTGGTCCACACATCCCACCAGCCCGCGCGCCGCCGAGGCCGCCGCCCGCCTCGCCGCTGCCGGGCGTCCGGTGCCCGACACCACCACCGACGCCGGCCGCGCGCTGGTCCGCGCCCGCATCGCCGCGCTGGACGACGCCGCGCTCTACGCCGAGGCCCTCGCGCTGCGGGACCGCCTGCCGCCCCCGTCCAGCCCCGAGTCCAAGGCCACCCTGGCCCGCGCGTGCTTTCGCGGCAAGGACTACGCCCGGGCCGCCCGGCTCTGGGGCGAGCTGCCCTCGCTCTCCCCGCAAGACCGCTTCGACCGCGCCCTCGCCACCGCTCGCGCCGGCGACTACGCGGGGGCCGCCGCGCTCTACGACGCCTTCCGCGTGGCCGTCCCCGGGCACGCCCTCGCCGACACGGCCTCGTTCAAGGTGCCGTACATGGCCTGGGACAGCGGCAAGGACGACGAGGCCATCGCCGGCTTCCGCGCCCACCTCGCGCGCTTTCCACAGTCCAAGCACGCCGACGAAGCACGTTGGTTCATCGCGTGGTCCTTTGTCCGGACGGCGCGGGATGCCGCCGCGAGGCCGGCGCTCGCCGAGGTGGTCTCCCGCCACCCCGACAGCGCGCTCGCCCCGGTCGCGCGGTACTGGCTCGCCCGGCTGGAGGCCCGCGCGGGCGATGCGGCCGCCGCGCGGGCGGGCGACACCGAGATCCTCCGCCGATGGCCGACGAGCGGCGCCGCGTGGTTCTCGGCGCGGGCCCTCGGTCAGTCCTACCGTTCCACAGCGGTTCCCCCGCTGCCCCCGCTGCCGCCCGCGCTCGACACCCCCGCCTTCGCGCGCGGGGCCGACCTGGCCGCCGTTGGGCTCGACGCCTGGGCGCGCGCCGAACTGCTGCCCCTGCGGGAGCGGGTCGCCGGAGGCAGCGACGCGGGGCGCCTGCACCTCGCGCGGGCCCTCGTTGAGGCTGGCGCCTACGCGGAGGCCCGTGCCCTCGCTCGGCCGAGCGGCGGCTGCGGCAGCCCGGGCCGCGAGGACCCGGCGTGGCGCCCCGTGTGCACGCCCCGCCCCCTCGCGGCGCGCATCGTCCCCGAGTCCCGCGCGGCCGGCCTCGATCCCCATCTCCCGTACGCCATCATGATGGCGGAGAGCGGCTTCCGGCCCGAGGTGACGTCCCCCGTCGGGGCGCGCGGCCTCATGCAGATCATGCCAGACCTGGGCGCGACCCTGTTCGGGCTGCGCTCGCCGGACGAGCCCTACCACCCGGACGTGCTCTACCGGCCAGGCGTCGCCGCCAACCTGGGCTCCCTGGAGCTGATCCGCCTGCACCGCCGCTTCCAGGGAAGCCGGGTACAGCCGTCGTTGCCGCTCGTCATCGCGGGGTACAACGCCGGGCTCGCGGCCGTGGAGCGCTGGGAGGCCGCCGCGACAGACCCTTCGGGAGACCGCTTCGCCGAAGACATCAGCTTCGCCGAAACCCGGCGTTACGTGCGCACCGTCCTGGGGCACCTCATGGCTTGGCGCCTCGCGTGGGGGGACAGCCCCACCTGAACCGCGCGCCGGCAGGTCCCCAGCCGGATACCGTCTTCGCAGCCGTCCTGGAGTCGTCGTGTCCTCTCGCCACCTCACAGCCGAGGAGCTGCGGGCCCTCGCGCAGCTCCCCGAAGAAGACCTCGTCAGCCTCGCCGTCGAGCTCGACATCGCCGTGCCGGAGCACATCGACCGCGCTGGCCTCCTGGATCAATGCATCGACGCGCTGCTCGACGTCGCACGGCGCGGCTCGCTCCCGCTGTCCAGCTACGACCGCGAAGATCTCGACGCGCTGCCGGAGCCTCACCGCGCGGCCCTCGCGCGGCTGATGGGCACCGCCCCGACGGCGGACGCGATGCTCAGCGCCGGCCAGAAGGCCTACAAGCGCTACCCGAAGGCGGGGCGCTCGCAGATCACGCTTCTCGTGCCCACCTTGCTGAAACCGCTGGCCCGCGCGGCTGCGTCCTCTTGACAAGCGGGCTCCGGCCGCGTACCCAAAGCCGGCCGGAGGCGCCATTGGCAACGAAGGACTGCCCGAGCTGCGGAGCAACCGTCCCCGTCGAGGCGACGCGATGCAAGCACTGCTTCCACGATTTCACCGAGGCGCCGCCCAAAAAGGGCGGCATCGTCGGCCTGCTCGTGATGCTGTCCTTGATGGCTGCCCTCGCGGCGGGCGTTCTCGGGTACATCTACTCGAGCCGCTCCCAGGAGCGCATCGTCGTCGATGAAGAGACGCGAACCGTCATCATCACGCGCAAGACCGCCGAGGCCACGGACACCGAGCGCGTCTCCTTCGACGAGATCACCCAGGTCGAGTCCGTGATGGGCGGCGAGCAGGCGATGTTCGAGATCGTCGCCGTCACCAAGGCGGGGCGGCGGGTCGTCATCCAGCAGAGCGACGACCGCCCGCTGAAGGCCCACGCGGAGCATCTGTCCCACGTGATGGACAAGCCCTTCGTCGAGGTGAGCAACGTTCGCGGGTTCGGCGACTAAGGTGCTCGGCGCTGCCCTTGGGCGCGCGAGCGCCGACGTCGCTGTCGATCTCGGCACGAGCGCCACGCGGGTTGCCGTGCGCGGGCGCGGAGTTCTGGTCGAGCTCCCCTCCGTGGTCGCCGTCGAGCGCGGGCCTGCCGGGCAGCGGGTGGTCGCGGTGGGAGCGGACGCGCGGCGCATGGTCGGCCGCACGCCGGAGCACATCACCGCAACGAGCCCGCTCCGGGACGGCATGATCACGGACTACCGCTTGGCCGACACGCTGCTGCGGGAGGCCCTGGGATTGGCGGGCCTCACCGGCAGCCTCGGCCGCCGGCGCGTGCTCGTGTGCGTGCCGCGCAGCACATCGGAGTCGGAGCGGCGGGCCATCGTGGAGGGGCTGCGTGCGGCCGGCGCGCGCACCGTGCAGCTCGTCTCGCGGGCGGTGGCCGCCGCCGTGGGGGCCGGGCTGCCGGTCCAGGATCCCGGCGCCAGCGCGATCGTCGAAATCGGCGGCGGAGTGACCGAGGTCGCGGTGCTGTCGCTCGGCGGCGTGGTGGAGTCCGAGGGGGTGCCGGTCGGCGGGCACACCTTCGACGCCGCCGCGGCCGAGTGGGTGCGAGACCGCCACCGCGTGCTCATCGGGGCGCGAACGGCGGAAGAGGCGAAGCTCGCGGTCGGCTGCGCCCGGGTGGTGGATCCCAACGCCCGGGTTCGCGTCACGGGGCGCGACATCCAGATGAGCGTCCCGCGGGAGATCGAGTGGTCCGCCGCCGACACCGCCGCGGCCTTCCAGGAGCCTCTCGGCCGGCTCCTCGAGGGGATGCGCCTGGTTTTCTCGCGCCTCGGCCCCGAGCTCGCGGCGGACATCGTCGAGCGGGGGGTGGTGCTCTCGGGGGGCGCCGCGCAGCTGCCGGGGTTGGCCGACTGGTTGGGGGAGCGCTCCGGGCTGCCGGTTGTGCTCGCGGACGACCCGTCCCGCGCGGGAATCCGCGGCTCCTTGCTGCTGCTCGAAGACCCGCACGCCCTCGAGCGCCTCGGGCTCTAGTCCAGGCGGCGCGCCGGTCAGCGGCCGCCGGAGAAGGGGCGGACGGCGCCATCCTCCCACCAAGCGCCTGAGCGGTGGTGCGGCCAATCTCCCAGCCACACGACCTCTCCGGCGGCGCTGCGTTCGTGGGCGCGGTGGTGGCTGTGGCCCATCATCACCACATCCGCGCCGTCCCGCAGCGCTGCGGCCGCCCATTCGCGCTGGGCCGCGACCAGGGGAGACGCTGGAGCGGAGGCCGCGCGAGAACCGTCGGCGAGGCGGCCGAGCACACCCAGCGCGCGATCCGGTCCCAGCGCCCACAGGCCGACGGCGACCGCCCGCCCCCGCAAGCAGCGGCGGGCCAGGCGGTACCCCAGCGTGCGATCCGCCTCGTCGCCGTGCCCGAGGCGCACGCGGCGGCCATCGACCGCGAACACCGCAGACGGCAGCGGCGCCACGGCGAGCTCCCGCGTAAAAAACGGCCCCCAGGAAAAGTCGCGGTTGCCCGCCAACGCGCGGACACGGACGCCCCGGTCGCGTACGCGGAGCAGCGCGGCGCACAGGGGAACGGCGGCAACGGGCACGACGCGACGGAAGCCCCACCACACGTCAAAGATGTCGCCCAGCAACCAGAGCTCGTCCATCTGCGCCGCGTCGAGCAGCGCGACGACCGCCTGCTCCGCGTCCCCGGACGGGTCGCGATAATGCACATCCGACAGGACGAGCGCGCGCATGGCACCAGCTCCCGCCCACGGCATAGCCCTCCCGGCGCGCATGCGCCCTCGCACCCTCGACGAGGTGCGCGGCCAGCCGCAGGTGAGCGCCCCCGACGCCCCACTGCGCCTCGCGCTCGCCCGCGGCTTGCGCCCCAGCGTGCTCCTGTGGGGCCCGCCCGGCTGCGGGAAGACCAGCCTCGCCCGCGCCCTGGCCGCCGCCTATGGCCTCCCGCTGCAGAGCCTCGCCGCGGTCTCCGCCGGCATCAAGGAGCTGCGGGAGGCCCTCGGCGCAGACCGCCCCGCGGCAGGCTTGTTCGCCCCGGCAGGCCCGCCGCTGATCTTCGTCGACGAAATCCACCGCTGGAACAAAGCGCAGCAGGACGCGCTGCTGCCCTGGGTCGAGGAGGGGCGGGCGGTGCTCATCGGGGCAACGACCGAGAACCCCGCGTTCAGCGTCAACCCTGCGCTGCGGTCGCGGTGCTGGCTGCTGGTGCTCGATGCGCTGGGCCCCGAGGTCATCGGCGGCCTCCTGCAGGATGCCTGGACGGACACCGAGCGGGGGCTCGGCCACACCGAGCGAGCGCTGGCGCCGGAGGTGCGGGCGGCCATCATCCGCCTGGCGGGCGGGGACGCCCGCCGCGCGCTGGGCCTGCTCGAGCGGTGGAGCGCCACGGGGGACGCAGACCTCAGCCCCGCCGCGCTTCAGCGCGCCTTTGGCACAGCAGACACGGGGCACGACCGCGACGGAGACGCACATCACGACATCACCTCCGCGTTCATCAAGGCGATGCGGGGTTCAGACCCAGACGCCGCCATCTACTGGCTCGCCCGCATGCTCGAAGGGGGGGAAGACCCGCGCTTCATCGCGCGGAGGATGGTCATCTTCGCCTCGGAGGACGTCGGAAACGCGGACGCGCGGGCGCTGCTGCTGGCCAGCGCGGGCCTCGACGCTGCGGAGCGCATCGGGATGCCGGAGGTGCGCATCGTGCTCGCGCAGGTGGCGGCGTTTCTGGCGTCGGCGCCAAAGAGCAACGCCGCCTACACCGCCATCGACGCTGCGCTCGCCGATGTCCGGCGTCACGGCGCCCGGCCCGTGCCGGCCCACCTGCGAATGGCGGCGACCGCCCTGGACCGCTCACGCGGGGACGGCCAAGGCTACCTCTACCCGCACGACCACCCCGATGCGTACGTGCCGCAGCAGTACCTTCCCACCGGCCTGGAGGATGCGCGCTTCTACAGTCCGAGCGCGCGGGGCGGAGAGAAGGACATCCGCGCGCGGCTCGCCGGGTGGCGAGAACAGGACTCCGCGGCACGCAACCCGCGGCGGTGATGGTGGCGCGGCCCATTCGGCGGATGGGGTCGCGTGGAGCGGCCGCCGACAGAGTCCGCCCAAGGCAAAAAAGAACCCACCCCCGGAGCTTTCGCTCAACGGGGGCGGGAGGGGGTGGCCGGCGACAACCTACTCTCCCACAGCGTGGCCGCTGCAGTACCATTGGCGCCTTGAGGCTTAACTTCCGTGTTCGGGATGGGAACGGGTGGGACCCTCAGGCTATCGTCACCGGCCAAAAT
>JBEIVK010000076.1:0-10711 GCA_040373935.1 Alphaproteobacteria bacterium | reverse complement strand
GCCCGCCGCGCCCAAGGTCGCCGGGGCCGCCCCGGCGGCGAGGCCGGGCACGTACAGCACCGTGCGGGGGCCCGGCGATCCGATCGCGGCAAATCGCATCGCCCCCTCACGCGCCGCGGGGCCTGATCCGTACCCGGGGGAGCCGCTGGAGGCCCCCATGGACATCTGGACGCTCATCGCCTACCTCGTCTGCCTGTCCGTGTTCGGCCCCGGTCTGCTGCTGTTCGTGCTGCCGTCCTCGGCGCTCGGCGACGCCGCCCTGCCGCTCCCTGCCGCCGCGATGCCCGCCGCGCGGACCGCTGCCGCCCCGAGCATGTCCGCCCTGCAGACCGCCGCCGCGTGGGCGGTCCGGCGCGCCGCAGCCCGAGAGGCGGCGATGCGGCACGCGGCCTGAGTCAGCCCCCCTGGGCGCCGGCCCAGCGGCGCCAAGCGTCTTTTTGCTCGGCGAGAGAGCGGCCCTGACGATAGTCGAAGCCCGCGAGCGCCTCGAAGGCCCCCACCGCCGCAGCCTGCACCGCGGTGTCCGCGTCGTCCAGGGCGGAGCGCAAGGTGGGGATGGCCGAGCGGTCCCCGATCTGCCCGAGCGCGACGACATAATGCCGGCGGACCCACAGGCTGCTCCCGCGGTACCAGCCGTCCCGCGCCGTGAAGGCCGCCGCGAGCGCGGGAACGGCGTTGGCGTCCCCGACCTTCCCCAAGGCCTCAGCGGCGGCCGCGCGGACGATGACCGCCGGGTCTTGCAGCGCAGGGACGAGCGCGGTGTGGACCGTGCGGTCCCCGAGGTCCCCCAACGCCTGGGCCGCCGCCGCGCGCACGGCGGGCTGCGGGTCGTTGAGGAGCTGCAGGAGGGTGTCCCGCGGGCCCGTGCCCCCCACCTTGCCGAGCGCGCGGATCGCCACCCAGCGGCGCCGGCTGTCGCCGCTGGCGTCGGCAGCGGCGGCGCGCAGCGCACGCAAGTCGTTGGTTCCGGCGCTGACCAGGCGGTTGAAGGCCTCCATCCGCGCGGCCTCGGGCAGCGTGGGATCAGCGGCCCGGGAGAGGTCCGCCGCCGGGTCGGCGGCGGCGATGCGGAGGAACGCGGCGAAAAGGACCGGCAGCATGGGCGCAACCTAGCACGGCGGCGCCCGGCCGGCGCGGCGATCAGAACTCGTAGGCGATGCGGGACTGGAAGGTCCAGAACTGGCCCTTGGGATTGAGGCCGAGGTTCTCCAACGGGACGCGGTTGGAGATCTTCGCATAGGCGCCCTCCATCGAGAACAGGATGTGCTCGTGGAAACGGTGCTTCACGGCGGCATCCACCTCCCAACCGAGCTCCTTGGCCAACCCGGACTTCGGGTCTGCGCACTCGATGCCCATCGTCTCCTCGTCGGAGGCCTGGCAGAGAATGCGCGAGCCGTCGGGCTTGTGCGGCCACGCCATCAGGTAGGAGCCGAGGAGCTCCCAGTTCTTCATCGGCTTCCAGGTGAGCGTCGGGAAGATGTAGCGGCTGGACCACACGCCGCCCTGGCTCCACAGCGGGTTTGCGGCGTCCGTCCAGGTGGTGGCGGTGACCCGGGCCATCACCTCTTCGTAGAGGATGAGGCCGACGTTGTAGTCGGGGTGCAGCGCGCGCACGGTGAGCTTGTCGTCGGCGACGTTGTCGTCGCCCGAGGCAAACCCCGTCTCCATCACCGCCGACCAGGACTCCTGCTGGTAGCCGCCGCGGGCGACGTAGCCCCAGATGTTGGCCTCCTTGTACAGCGGGTTCGGCAGGTCGGAGAACTCGTCGAAGGCGCCCGGCAGCGCGAGCCCGCTGGTGCGCCCCCGGATGTTGAGGACCTCGCCCTCGAAGTAGATGCCGCGGTACAGCAGCTTGGCGTAGGCATCGGCGATCATCACGTCGGAGGACGTCTCCTCGTGCTTGCGCAGGATGCTGTAGGCCCCCATCGTGAAGTCGGCGGCCTTGCCGCCCCAGTTGAGCCCCTCGCCGCGGTACACCGCGACGAAGACCATCTCCCAGGCGTCGTCCTTGTTGTCGATCCACCAGTCCGTCCCGCGTTGGTCGGCCGTGCGGGTGTCGTCGATGTAGTCGTGGTCCAGATCCGTGATGCCGTCGGGCGTGGTGCCGCCCGTCGGGTCCCCCGTGTCGCAGCGGGAGTCGTAGTTGGCGTCGGTGCCCTGCACGAGCCCGGGCGAGCACTTGTAGCCGTAGTAGATGTCCAGCGGATCTTCGACCAGGCGGTCCACGCCGACGGCCACGAAGAACGGGATGCCGCTGTCCGCCTTGCCGGCGATGGACTGGGCGATGGCGATGGGGCGCGTCGCGAAGATCACGCGGTCGAAGCTGCTGCCGAGGTGGTTTTCGCCGTAGGTGTCGTCGAAGCCGTTGCCGTGGTTGGACAGCAGGCCCATGCCCCAGTGGCTCTCCTGACGGCCGACGCGCACGACGCCCACCGGCACCTTGAACTCCATCCAGGCCCGCTTGAGCTTGAACGTGTTGTTGTTGCGCCCGAAGAAGTCGACCTCGCTGCCATCGATGAAGTTGTTGTTCGACGGGTCCTGCGCGAAGACCGACGCCGGGAGCTGCGACATGTTGTCGCCCCACACGACGTCGTCCATGAAGTCCATCATCATGAAGAACTTCGCGCGGTCTTCGAAGTTGAGCGTCGGCTGCACGCGGAGGCGGTGCACCATGCGACGCCCGGCCTCCTCTTGCCCGTCGTACATCCCACCGAGCACGTAGCCGCGGGTGCGGTAGTAGCCTTCCAGGTCGAACTTAAAGTCGTCGGGGAGGGCGGCGGCCTCGGGGGCGGCCAGGGCGAGCAAGGTGGCGATGAGCATGCGTCCTCCGCGGGGCGCCAGCGCGCGCCCCGTGCCTCGTGAAGCGGCGCGGGTATACCACTCTTCGCCCGGGAAAAGCGAGCGGGCCCCCGAAGGGGCCCGTGGATACCGTGGAATGGCCGGGGCACGGGCTCGGCCCGACCCGCCCGCGGGCGCGCCGCGGCTCAGCCGGCGAGGCAGGACGCCGGGTACTTCACGCCGTCGCCAAAGCCGGTGTACACGTTGGAGATGTTGATGCTGTCGGCGTAGACCGAGAGCACCGTGGCGCCCATGAGCAAGTGGCCGCCCCCGCCGTCCGTCACGTACATCTCGAGGGTGTACTCGCCCGGGGGCAGGTTGATGGCGACCCAGAGGCCGTCCGGCGAGGTGTACAGCTGGTTGCGGTTGGGGAAGCTGTCGACGAAGTACTTGACGACGAGCGAGTCCGGGATGTTGCCGTTGGCGTCCTTGACGACGACCTGGGCGCCCTCGATCGGGTCCCCGTTGCTGTCATAGGCCGTACCGGCGACGACGCCCTTGTCCGGGTCCGGGCTCACGCCGAGCAGGGACGGGATGATCTGGTAGGTCGTCGTCGACACGGAGTTGAGGATGTCATCCACCGTGGGATCGGCGCCGTAGACCTGGTGCGCCTCGAAGGTGTTCTTGGTCTCGGCCAGGGCCGGATCCGTGGACGTCTTGTAGGCGATGGGCGTGCACGTGGGAACGGTGCCCGTGACGAGGCCGGCCGCGTCGCTCACGTCGGTGAAGTTGGGAGAGCCGGAGATGACGTCGGTGAACCACATCTCGACCGTCGCGTCGGCGACGGGGGTGTTCTCCTGGAAGTCCTCGACCGCGCCGCTGAAGCCGACATCGGCGACCTTGCTGCTGTCGACCTGCTGGGAGAGCCACGCGCCGCCATTGCCGTCGAAGCCGGTCTCGAAGCCCGTGAAGTCCCCGACCGGCGCCGCCGTCACGTTGATGAACTCGGCGAAGCGGTCCCCGCCGCCGCCGCCGCCGCCATCCCCGCCGCCGCCGGTGTCGTCTCCGCCGCCCTTGCCGCCGCTGCACCCGATCCCCACCACCGCCAGCCACAGAACGCTGCGCATCTGAGTCCTCCTCCGGGGCCGCCGGCCCATGGCCTCCTGTTACCGGCCTTGACGCCGGGCTGTCAAGGACGGCCGCCTCAGACCACGAGCCCTGCACGCACATCCCCGGAGCGGAAGGCGTCGAGCAGCTCCGCGAGCCGGAGGGCCTCGGCCGCGTCCGTGGCGGGCGGCACCGGGCGCAGCACGAGCAGGAGGTCTCCGCGCGGGGCGTTGGGCCGCGGCGGGATGCCCTTCTCTTTCAGACGAAGCTTCTGGCCGGCGGCGACGCCGGCCGGCACCCGCACCCGCACCGGGCCGTCGAGGGTGGGGACCTCGATGCGGGCGCCGCCGATGGCCTCTGCCAAGCTCAGCGGCAGATCCAGCAGGAGGTCGTCCCCTTCGCGGCGCAGCACCGGGTGGGCCGCGACGGCCACGGTGAGGAGGAGATCCCCCGGACCGCGGGGCCCCGGCCCTCCCTGGCCCCGTACCCGCAGCACCGACCCATCGGTGATGCCGGGCGGAATGCGGACCTTCACGGGCTCCGCCCGCCCCGGGACGCGCAGCTCTTCGGTGCTGCCGTGGGCCACGACGCGCAGGCCCACCTCGATGCGGGCCTCCATGTCCGCCCCGCGGGCGCCGGGATGCGGGCCACCCGCGCCGCCGCCGAAGCCAGGGAAGCCCCCATGGCCACCGGGCATGCCCCCGCCGGCACCGCCACCCCGGCCGAACAAGGAGCCGAGGAGATCCCCGAGGTCCACGCCGTCGCCGCCGGGCGCCCCCGCGCCCCCGAAGCCGCCGAAGCCGCCGCCCATGCGCTTGTACGCGCGGGCGCGCTCCACGTCGAAGCCAGGTTTGAAGGCGACGTCTCCGAACTCATCATAGAGGCGGCGCTTGTCTTCATCGCCCACCATCTCATACGCCGCGTTGATGGCCTTGAACCGCTCGGCCGCCTCGGGAGCGGGGTTGAGGTCCGGGTGAAACTTGCGGGCAAGCTGCTTGTAGGCCTTGCGGATGGTCTCGGCGTCGGCGGAACGCGAGACACCAAGCTCGGAGTAGGCGTCACGCATGGGAAGGACCCTCGGCGGGCAAGCTAGTCACGAAACGCGCGCCGGGGAGGGCTCAGTACGCCAGCAGCCGCTCGGTCACCTCGAGGATGCGCGGCACGGCCGACGGCCCGACCGAGTTGGTCTCTTCGTAGTGGTCTCCCGGCGCCTCGACGAGGTAGGGCGTCGTCTCGTCGAGGACATAATCGTAGGGCGGGATGAGATAGCCGATTTCATCGTTTCCAAGCCCGATGATCCAGTTCGCGGAGCCGCCCATCTGGTCCTTGAGGTAGGGCGGCGCCGGCGCGTTCGCGACCGCGGGCGGGTGGTCGTTCCCCGGGTCCAGGAACGGGACCTCGTCGCTGTGCACCTTGGAGCCGTCGTAGCCGCCGATGGCCAGCTCCGGCGCCAGCTCACCAGGGATGGTGAGCATCCGCACCCCGCCCACACTCACGAGGCCGACCTCCGAGAGGAGGTCCGGCGTGTTGGTGGCGTCGATGGACCGGTCGGGGTCGTAGTTGTAGATCTCACGGTCGAACACGCCGATGAGAAACAGAGCTTGGAAGGCGAAGTTCTCCACCGGAATGAAGAAGCGCGCCGCCCGGGCCTCCACCCGCGGCGCGTCCAACGGCGCCGAAGCGCCCACCGCCTGCAGCGCGAGATCCGCCATCACCTCGCCCAAGGCCTGGGCCTTCTCGAAGGACTCTTCGCTGTGGTCCACCCCGTCGAGCCCCGTCACGGTGATGGAGAGCGGGGTCATCAGACCGCCGACCGACGCATTGAGGAACAGCGCCATGCCGCCGACGCCGGGCCGGCCGCCCGCGCCGCCGACGCCCTCCTCGACCCCCCGCCGCAGGTAATGGACAAAGTCCGAGGTGAGCAGCGTGTTCTGCCCACCCAGCACCTCGGGGTGGTTCCCCCAGTTGATGAGCGTCGCCACCGTCGCGCCGCCCTCGTCGGCCAGGTGGAGAACGGAGAGCAGCTCGTCGATGACAACCGGGTCCCGCGAGTCCCGCACCGTGTTCCGCGAGCCCTTGCCGGGGAGGTACGGCGCCGCCGTGTCGATGGAGCCGGCCCGCGCCGTCACCGGGACCTGGTTGGCCGCAGCCTCAGCGACGGCGTCCGCGACCGCAGCCACGACGTCGGCCTGCCATGCGTCGTCAACGCCGCGTTGCCCGAGCGCAGCGCCCCACTGGCCCATCGAGTCCGGCCCCTCGTGGTTGTGGCTCGCATGCACGACGACGTGATCCACCGGCGCCCCGGCCGCCGCGACGGCCTCGCGGATGCGCAGCGCGTCGTCGTAGAACCACCCGACAACGTCCAACGACACCAGCGCGACGGAGGTCTCCCCGGAGGACACCACCACGACCCGAGCGTCGATCGGGTCGTGGACGCCGTTGGCAGGGCGCGACTGGCCGAACCCGGCGATCCAGACGGCCTGGAACACGCCGTCGCCCTCGCCGGCATCCGCCGCGGTGTAGCCCGCGTCCCCCGGGCAGAGCTGGTCGCAGCCACAGTCGAACCACGCTTCCGTGCTGCGGGCCCAGGTGCCGTTGGCGTCCACGTCGTCCCAGCGCTCGAAGCAGGTGGGCGTGATGTCTCGCCGCGCCACCCCAGCCTGCAGCGGACCGTCGTTGGTCGGGCACGATGCGTCGCCCGGGCACAGCACATCGGGGCGCCACGCAGCGCCGGTGTCGTCTGCGCCGTCGCCACCGCCGGGGCCGCCCTTGTCGCCGGCACACCCCGCCACGACCACCACCCCGAACCACGCCGCGAGAGCCCGCATCGCCCGCCTCCACCCGCTGCAGCGTAGCCCGGATGGGGCCGGCGCGGCGAGCTCAGCGGGCGCCGCCGAACAGAACCTCGCAGTCGGCGAGCACCTCGCCCGGGTGCGTCGCGATCGGCCCGTCTACGAGATATTCGAGCAACAAGGAGCCATCTTCACCGATGAGGCGCGTCACCCGCCAGGGGATCGGCTGGTCCGCGGAGGCCGCAGCGCCGTAGGTGAGCGCGAGGGTGCGCGCGGGGCCGTCCGTCCACAGCTCGAACGGAAAGCCCTCGGCCTCCGCCCAAGCTTGGTTGTCCGCCGGAGTCGAGAACCCGACCCCGACGATCTCGACGCCCAGAGCCGCAAAGTCTGCGTGGAGGTCGCGGTACCCGCAACCCTCGACCGTTCAACCCGCCGTGCCCGCCGCCGGGTAGAACCACATCACCGTCGGGTGGCCGAGCAGATCTTCGCGGTCCCGCGCGCCGCCATCCCGGTTGGTGGCCGCGAAGTCCGGGGCCGGCACCGGCGACGCCGGCGCTTGCCCGACGAGCACCGGGGCCGCGGAGTCCACCGCGCCGCCGCCGGTATCGCCCCCGCCGGTGCCACCACCCCCGCCTTCCGACGGCGATTTTGGCGCGGTGCAGGCCGCCCCGAACACTGCGATGAGCAGACCCCGCATCGGTTCTCCCCGGCCGGACCTCGCCGGCGCGCTCCCTCCGGATATCCTGCGGGACACGGCGGAGGCAGCGATGCGGGGCTGGGCGTGGATGATTTTGGCGGCGGCGTGCGCAGGCAAAGAAAACTCTGGCCCTGGGGTGGAGGGGCCCGGCGGCGACGACACCGGCGCCACCGACACCGGGGCGAGCGACGGTGAGGACGGCGGCCAAGACGGCGGCCAAGACGGCGGGGGCAGCGACGGCGGAGACGGCGGCCAGGACGACGGCGGCGGCGACGACTCCCGCCCGGACTCGGACGGCGACGGCATCCACGACGGCGCCGACTGCGCGCCGTCCAATCCCGATGTCTACCCCGGGGCGGTCGACATTCCCTACGACGGCATCGACCAAGACTGCAACGGCGAAGACCTCATCGACGCCGACGGCGACGGCTTCGACGGCACAGAGGCCGGCGGCGACGACTGCGACGACACCAACGCCGAGATCAACCCCGGCGCGACCGACGGCGGCAACGGCCGCGACGATGACTGCGACGGCGAAGTGGACGAAAACGCCATCATCTACCCGGCCGAATGGCCCATCCAGCTCGGCGGCCCCGCGGGCGAGGTCCTGCTCAGCCGCGTCGCCACCACCGCCACCGGCAGCGCGGTCGTGGCCGGCGCGATGGTCGGCCGCGTCGACTTCGAGCCCACGCAAGAGGCCATCGACGAGCTGACCGTCTCCGACGGCTCGGCCGACGGCTTCCTCGCCTGGGTGGACACCAACCGCCAGCTCGTGGCGCTGGCGCAGGTCCAAGCCACCGACCCGCTCCGCACCCGCGGCCTCTGGGTCGACGCGAGCGACGGCGCCACCATCGGCGGCCCCTTCGAGGGCACCCTCGACTACGACAACGGGCCGCCCCTCTACACCCGCATCTCGGCCGGCGGCACGGACGGCTGGTTCGCCCGCTACGACAGCGCCGGCCGCCTCGACTGGGGCAGCTCCTTCGGCGGCGCAGGCGACGACGCCGTCTCCGACGTGCACCTCGACGCCAGCGGCACCTGGGTCGGCGGGTGGTTCGCGACCAGCGCGTCCATCCTCGCGCGCGGCTCGTACAACACCGGAACCCCCGCCACCTGGGCCACGGTCAGCGGCATCGCCGCCACCAGCGGCCTCGTCATCCGCGTCGACACGACCGGCGGCCCGCAGGCGTCCTTCGTCTGGGACGGCCTCCAGGCCACCGACGCCGTCGAGGTCCTGGGCGTGCGCTCCACCGGCACCGAGCTCATCGTCGCCGGGGCCTTCACCGGCGGCATCGACCTCGACCCCACCGCCGCCGGCCGCACCGCCACCAGCGCCACCACGGGTCTGTTCATCGTCGCGGTCGACCCGGCCGTCGGAACGCTTCTCTGGTCCCGCACCCTCACCTCTGCCACCGACGGCCTCCGCTTCGGCCGCCTCGCCCTCACCCCCGACGGCGATCCCCTCCTCGTCGGCAGCTTCGGCGGGTCCCTGCTCGTCGACGGCCGCTCCATCGCCACCGCCACCACCGGGCGCGACGGGTTCTACGCCGCGTTCGGCGCAGCCGACGGCGGGCGGCTCCTCGGCGGCACCACCGACGTCGGCGACGACGACCACATCACCGGCGTCGCCCAGCTCGGCAGCGCCACCGGAGACGTCGTCCTCAGCGGCCCGCACGGCGACGCCGGCCTCACCACCTGCTGGGTCCAGCGCCGCTCGCTCGCGGGCACCCCCGCGTGGACCGAGTCCTTCGACGTCAGCAGCAGCGCCTTCGCCTGCACGGACCTCGCCGTCTCCGCCGACGGCAACGTCCTGCCCGCCGGCGCCCTCGACGGCTACGTGGACTTCGGCACCGGCGGCGCTACACTGCCGCGCACGCTCTACGGCACGGTCGACGGCTGGGTCCACCGCTTCCCCGGCTGAGCGCGGGGCCCCCCATGTCCACCATCCGCCGCATCTGCGTCTACGCCGGCGCCTCCAACGCCGTCGCGCCCCCCTTTCGCGCGGCCGCCCGCGCGCTCGGCGCCGCCATCGCCGAGCGGGGCTGGGGCCTCGTCTTCGGCGCAGGGCGGGTCGGCCTGATGGGAGAGGTGGCCGACGGCGCGCTCGCCGCAGGGGGCAACGTCATCGGCGTCATCCCCGAGCGTCTCCAGGCCCTCGAGATCACCCACCCCGGCCTCACGGAGCTCTTCGTCGTCGACTCCATGCACGCCCGCAAGATGATGATGGCCCAGCTCTCCGACGCCTTCATCGCGCTGCCCGGCGGCTGGGGCACCATGGAGGAGCTGATGGAGATCACGACCTGGAACCAACTCGGCTTCCAGGCTAAGCCCGTCGGCGTCCTCAACGTCGACGGCTACTACGACTTCGTGCTCGCCTGGGCCGCCCAGGCCCGCGCCCACGGCTTCCTCAGCCCGCGGGACGCCGACCTCCTGCACGCCCACACCGACATCGCCCCGCTGCTCGACACCCTCGCCGCCGCGGCCCCCGCGCCCGGGCCGCGCTGGATGTCCCGCCCCTGAGGTCGCGTCCCGGCGGGCCGCCCTGGCCATCGCCTGCGGCTGTCCTTGATTTTCTTCGGGGGGCGGGGGGCTCGCCGCCCCCCGCAACGCCCCTGGTCGGCCGCCGCCCGCCGCCCGCGCCCGCCGCCGCACTGTCCGGCGGCCTGTCCGAGATCCCGGACACTTCGGACACCGCCTCGCCCGCAAGTCCTTGATCTTCCGATGGCCTACGCCTTGCTCAGCCCGCCGTCGCCGCCCGAACGCGGCCGGAGGGTGCGGTGGCCATCGAAGTGCACAGTGGGACGTTGGTCGGCGTCGACGGGGTCTCGGTCCGCGTCGAGGTGGACTTGCTGCGCCGCCTCCCGGCGGTCGTCATCGTCGGCCTGCCGGGCGGCGCCGTGCGGGAGAGCGCAGACCGCGTGCGCTCCGCCTTGCAGGCCGCCGGCTTCGAGTTCCCGCGCAAGCGGGTCGTGGTCAACCTCGCCCCCGCCGACTTGCGCAAGGCCGGCACCGCCTTCGACTTGCCCATCGCCGTCGGCATCCTCGCCGCCAGCGAGCAAGTGCCCGCCGCTGCCCTCGAGGACACGCTTTTCGTGGGCGAGCTCTCGCTGGAGGGCCGCTTGCGGCCGGTGCCCGGCGCGCTGTCCCTCGCGCTGCTGGCGCGCGCGGCCGGCTTGCGGCGGGTGGTGCTGCCCGAGGGCGTCGCCGCCGAGGCCGCCCTGGTCGATGGCGTGGAGGTCCTGGCCGCCGCCTCGCTGCCCGAGGTCACGGCCTGGCTCCAAGGCGGGCCGGCGCTGCGGCGGGCCGGCGCGCCCCCCGCCGATGACGCGTCGGCCGG
>JBEIVK010000844.1:0-1891 GCA_040373935.1 Alphaproteobacteria bacterium | reverse complement strand
GCGGCGGTCCTTGCCAGCCCCGACGCAGAGCGAATACGTCCCCTGCGGCGCACCCCGCGGCGAAACCATCGCCCCAAAGTAAGGAATAGCCCGAATGCCCGCATCCCGCATCGCCCTCCTGTCCCTCCTCACGGCCTGCGTCGGCTCCAGCAGCAAGGACGACGATTCGGGCGCCGACACCGGGGCCACCGAGGACACGGCCGTCCCGCCCGACAGCACCACCCACCCCGGCGGCGTGCTCAGCGGCGGTGCCACCTGGGCGGGCGGCACGCACATCCTGGAGACCAGCCTCATCATCGAGGAAGGCGTCCTCGAGCTCGCGCCCTGCACCACCCTGCTCATGCCCGCCGCCGGGTCCATCACCCTCCGCAACAACGGCGCGCTGCGGGCCGTCGGCACGCCCGATTGCCCCGTCACCATCCAGTCCGGCCTCGGCACCCCCGCCGCCGGCGACTGGGCCTACATCGAGATCTACGCCGACGCCGACGGCGGAAGCACCGTGTTCCAGCACGCCGTCGTGCTGCACGGCGGCGGCGCCGGCTTCGGCGCGCTCTGGCTCGACGGCGGCGCCACGGCCCAGATCACCGACACCCGCGTCGCGCTCAGCGCAGACCACGGCGTCGAGGCCGAAGACGGCGCCTTCCTCCGCGACTTCACCGGCAACAAGCTCGAGGACAACACCCTCACCGGCGCCGCCGTCAGCGCCAACGACGCCGACCAGCTCCTCGCCGGCACCTACGGCCCCAACGACGCCCCCGGCATCACCCTCTTCAGCGCCGTGGTGGACCACGACGCCACCTGGCTCACCCACGACGAGCCGTGGATGGCCGATGACGGCTTCACCGTCGGCGACGGCGAAAACGACGCGCGCCTGTCTCTCGGCGCCGGGGCCGTCCTCGCCTTCGGCGACGGCGTGGAGATCGCCGTGCGCGAACGCGGCGCCCTCGCCGTGCGCGGCACCGCCGACGCCCCTGCCCTGCTCACCACCACGAAGTCCACGGGCGCCCCCGGCGACTGGGGCGGCATCGCCTACTACGCCGGCTCCATCGATGCCGACAACGTCCTCCAGCACACCGCCATCCGCTACGGAGGCGGCCTCGGCTTCGGCGCGGTGTGGGTGGATTCCGGCGCCAGCGTCTCCATCCAGGACAGCAGCATCACCGACTCCGCCGACCACGGCGTCGAAGTCGAGGGCGACGGCGCGCTCGGTGCCTTCGCGGGCAACACCCTCAGCGACAATGCGCTGCACGGCATCATCGTCTCCCCCGACGTCGCGGCCTCCCTGGACGCCGGCACCTACGGCCCCAACGGCGCCGAAGGCATCGCCGTCCGCAACGGCATCCTCCCCACCAACGCCACCTGGCAGGCCCTCGGCGTGCCGTGGGTCGCCGAAGACGGCTTCGTCGTCCGCGCCAGCGGCTCCAGCGCCACCCTCACCCTCGCCGCCGGCAACACCCTCCGCATGGGCCCCAACGCGATCCTCTCCGTCGAGTCCGGCGGCGCCTTCGTGTCCGCCGGCACCGCCGCCGCCCCCAACCGCATCGAGAGCAGCCTCGCCGCGCCCAGCGCGGGCGACTGGGGCGAGATCGACCTCTACGACCCGTCGATGGGCAGCAATGCCCTGCGGTACACCACCGTCTCGCACGGCGGCGGCCTCGGCTACGGCCAGCTCTGGGTCGACGGCGGCGCCGCCGTCACCCTCGACCACGCCACCTTCACCGACGCCCTCGAGTGCGACGTCCAGGTCGAGCCCGACGGCGTGGTCTCCGCCACCGCGAGCGTCTACACCCTCTGCCGCTGACGGCCCCTGCACCGGGCGCCCCGCCGGCCGTCCCGGCCGGCGGCGGGCCTCCTCCGCGGTCGGCGCTCCCGCGCCTCCGTGCGCCCGCGG
>JBEIVK010000859.1:0-1866 GCA_040373935.1 Alphaproteobacteria bacterium | reverse complement strand
GGAGCCCAGCGCCGCCGAGCCCGACGCGACCGGGCCGAGCGCGCCCAAGACCGCCTCGACCGTGCGCACGGGCACGCCGCCCCGCCCCGCGGGGCCGCCGGTGAGGCCCGCGTCGGCGACGAGGTGCAGGTGGTCCGCGCCGCCCTGGATCGCCGCCTCCGCCTCGCTGCGCGCGGCCGGCACAGACTCGGCGCGAAGCTCCGCCACGATGCCAAACCCGCGCCGCGCGGGCGGGTGCGGGCCGGGCGCCGGGGCGTCCGGGTAGACCGGCTCCACCGCCAGCCCTTCCAGCAAGCGCGTCACGAGGCGCTTCTCGACCGGGAGATTCGAAGGGTCGGCTGCGACGCGCGCGAGCCAATCGGCGTGGGTGGGCGGGGCCGGAGAGTCGTGCATGCGCCGCGCTATCCCGTCGGCGCGCGGGCGTCCCCGGGATACGCGCGCGGGAAGGAGGCCCCCGCCCATGCCCGGCTCGACCGACGCCTTCCGCACAGCCAAGCCCACGCCCGCCATCGGCGAGGGCTGAGCCCATGTCCGCTGCCACCCCGGCCCACGTCCACCTCGTCGACGACGACGCCATCCTCGTCTCCACCGTCGCGGAGGGCCTGCGCGCGCTGGGCTTTCGGGTCACGAGCGGGCCCACCGGCGCCCCGGGCATCGCCTCGCTGTGCGAGCTTCGCCCGGACGTGCTGGTCGTGGATCTGATGATGCCCGGCATGGACGGCGCGTCCTTCGTCCGCCACGTGCGCGCCGAGCCGGCCCTGGAGGCGCTGCGGGTCGTGGTCCTCTCGGCCAAGGTGTACGACGCTGACCGCCGCGCCGCCCTCGCCGCCGGGGCCGACGCCTTCGCCCTCAAGCCGGCGCGCATCCCCGCCCTCGCCGCGCTGTTCCAGTCCCTGCTGCACCCCGAGGTCGACGTCGGCTTTTGGGGCGTGCGCGGCACCCTCCCGGTCAACGGCGCCGCCACCCTGCGCTACGGCGGGGACACCTCCTGCGTCTGCTTGCGCTTCCCGGAGGGCCAAACCATCGTGCTCGACGCGGGCACCGGCATCCGCCCCCTCGGCCAGCACCTCGTGCGTCAGGGGCGCCTGGACTGCACGCTGCTGTTCACGCACCCGCACTGGGATCACATCAACGCGCTCCCTTTTTTCGCGCCGCTCTTCGTCCCCGGCAACCGCATCGAGATCGCCGGCCCGCCCCAGGGCGCCGCCGACGTCCGCGCCCTGGTCGCCGCCCAGATGGACGGCGTGTTCTTCCCCATCACCCCGCGGGAGTTCGGCGCCGACGTCCATTACCGGGACCTCGCCCCCGGGCCGTTCAGCGTCCAGGGCGTCGCCGCCGACGCCTTTACCCTCATGCATCCCGGCGCCTGCTTCGGCTACCGCTTCACCCACCGCGGCCGCAGCATCGCCTACGTCACCGACAACGAGCTGTTCGAGCCCGGGATGGCCGGGTGGGCGCCCGACTACGAGGGCGCGCTCGCGGCGTGGCTTCAGGGCGTGGACCTCCTCATCACCGACACGACCTGGGCCACCGACGCCGAATACCGCCCGCGGGTCGGCTGGGGCCACAGCACCGTCGGGCAGGTCGCGCGCCTCTGCGCCGCCGCCGGCGTGCGCCGCCTCGCGCTGTTCCATCACGACCCGTCCCAGTCCGACGACGACATCGCCCGCAAGCACGATCTCGCGCGCGAGGCCCTCCAGGCCGCGGGGGCGCCCACCGAGGCCCTGTGCCCGGCCCAGGGAGAGAGCCTGCGGGTCTGACGGCAGGGCAGGGGACAGGGGAAACCAAGGTTTCCCCCGTAACGCCCCCTTCCTGTCCCGCGCCGGGCCTCGCGCCCGGCGAAGCGCGCCAGCGGGGCCGGAGGGC
>JBEIVK010000527.1:0-3378 GCA_040373935.1 Alphaproteobacteria bacterium | reverse complement strand
GCCCGCGCCTCCTCGGCGTGGCGCGCAGCGACCTCGGCCTCGACGATGGCCGTGAGCTGCGCCAGCCCTTTTTCGTAGTCCGGACCCAGCAGTTCGTCCATCGGCAGGAACAGCCCCATCAGCCGCGTGCCGAAGTCGGCCGGTGAGTCGTAGGTCCATGTCACCGTCACGCCCTGGGCCGCCGGCGCGACCTGGAAGGTGACGACCGCCTGCGTGGCCCACGGCGCGGTGAACGCGAGCTGCTGGGTGACGGAGCGGCCCTCGTCCACCGCGGTGATGACCAAGGAGCCGACGCCCACTTGATCGTTCCCCGCCCACGCGTAGCGCGCGCCAACCCCGCCCGACGGCTCGGAGAACGTGACCTGTTGCGCGGGGTCCATCCCGGACCACGGGCTCCACGCCGCGAAGCGCCGCAGGTCCGAGAGGTGAGGGAACACGTCGGCCGCGCTCGCTTGGACCCTCGCCTGCCGCTCGACGTGCACCGTGTCCGGCTGCACCGCCGCCGCCGCGCAGAGGCCCGCCACTCCGACCGCCAGCGCGCCGCCGACCCCCAACAGCACCTTTTTCATCGAAGCTCCCAACAGAATTTTGCGCGCCTCTGCGCCTCATCGTCTCGGTTGTGCGGGCTCGCCGTGCGCGGCTGCGCCCACCGTGAACCGCAGGCCCCGGTGGTCGCTTCCGGGGAGGGAGAAGGTCTCCACCGCGCCCACCCGCAGCCCATTGCCGTGGCGGAGCTGGTCCAGCCGGAGCATGGGGAAGGCGATGAAGCTGCCGCCGGCCGGCCAGGACAGCGCGAACAGCCCCGCGCGGTGCTGCGGGTCCCGCAGGCCGCGCCCCCCGAGCACCCGCATCACGGGGCTCCCGGGGGTTGCGTTGAAGTCTCCCGCCAGGACCACGGCGTCGCCGGCCGCGCAGCCGCCCTCCGCCTCTCGCAGCCGCCCGTCGGCGACGCGCGCGGCCAGCGCCTCCAGCCACGGACGCGTGCCGCGCCACTCCAGCGGCGCCGGCGGCGGGGCGTGGACCACGAGCAGGCAGGCGTCGAGGCCGGGCAGGCGCAAGAGGCCGAGCGGCATGCGCAGGCTCGGGTGGCCGAAGGGGGAGGTGACCGCCCCCGCGCACGGGACGCCGGCCCGGCAGAACAGGGCGGTGCCGTGGGAGGGACGGGGCAGGCCGCGGCCGAAGGTGGCGTCCACCACGGTGTAGCCGGGCAGCGACGGCGGGCGCTCCTCCACCAGCGCGATGACCTCCGGCGCGCCGACCGTGAGCGCCGCGACGAGCGCGCGGTCCGTCTCGCGGTCTGCGTAGGCGTTGACGTTGGCGACGACCACGCGCAGGTCTCCCGGCGCCGGCGCCGCACCCCAGGGCCCGGGGCGACCCACGACGGGCAGGTGCAGCGCCGCCGTGAGCAATCCGGCCGCGCGCCAGCCGGGGCGCAGGGCCACACCGAGGCCGACCAGCACGCCCACCACCCCCCACCACGGCGGCGACCCGCCCAGCGCCGCGATGAGGCCCTGCCATCCCACGCCCGACTCGGGAAGCGCCGCCGCGAGCCGCGGGCCCGCGGCAGCCAGCAGCGCCGGCGTGAGCAGCGCCAGGACGGCGCCGACCCGCCGCGCGTCACGGGCCATGGATGAAGCCGGAGAAGCGGCGCAGGTAGCTCACGAAGCGTGGGCTCACGTCCGCCGCGCGCAGCGCCTCCGCCCGAAAGGGCGGCCGCGCCGGCGCGTAGCCTGGCGCCTCCGCCCGCCGCGGCCAGTCGGGGTGTGCGATGCCCGCCCGCCCCAGCGCGACGAAGTCTGCCCCGCGGGCCAGGGCCGCTTCGGCGTCTGCCCGGTCCCAGATGCCGCCCGCCACCACGAGCGGCACGGCGCCCACGCGCGCCCGGAACAGCGGGATGGGGTGCTGCTCTGGGTACTTCCGGGTGTTGCGCGTGGCGTCCCACAGCGAGATGTGCAGGAAGTCCACGCCATCCTCCGCCAGCGCCTCGGCGGTGGCGAGGCTGTCGTCGAGGTCCAGCCCGCGGGCCATCCCGAAGTCCTCGGGGCTGAGGCGCACGCCCACCACGGCCTCCGCGGGCACCGCGGCCCGGACCGCCCGCAGCGCCGCGCGCAGCAGCGCCATGCGCCGCGTGCGATCTCCGCCCCAGGCATCCGAGCGCGTGTTCTGCGTGGCGGAGAGGAACTGGCTCAACAGGTAGCCGTGGGCGGCGTGCAACTCGACGCCGGCGAAGCCGGCCCCCACGGCGCGTGCCGCGGCGGAGGCGAAGGCGGCGAGCACCCCCGCGATATCGGCCTCCGTGGCCGCCCGTGGCACCTCGAAGCCCGGCCCGTCCTCGGAGAAGGCCGAGGCGCTCCACGGCCCCTGCCCGGTGAGGGACCGCGGCGACCGCACACCGCCGTGGAACAACTGGACGATTCCGAGCGCGCCCCGCCGCGCCAAGGCCGCCCCGACGCCGCCCCAGGCCTCCGCGTGCGCCGGCGTGGCGATGCCCGCCGCGCCGGGCCAGCCGCGGCCATCCGCTGCCACGTAGGCCGCGCAGGTCTCCACCACGCCGAAGCCGCCCTCGGCCCTCCGCAGCAGCCAGCGGCGCTCGGCCTCCGACAGCCGGCCGTCCGGGTGCGACTGCTGGTTGGTGAGCGGGGCGAGCCAGATCCGGTTGCGCACCGGGTGAACACCGAGCCGCGTGGGTTCGCAGAGGAGAGCGCACATTCGGCGGAGCTATCCCGGCCCGATTGACCCGGCGCCTCGCCACCGCTACGCTGCCGCCCGGAGGCCGCGTGTCCACCGACATCCCCTACGCGAAGCTCGGCATCTCGTCCCGCATCGAAGAGCAGCTCAGCGGCCCTGGCGCCGCCCGGGTGAAGCTCCCCCTCGCGCGCGGCCTGCTCCCTCTCGGCGCCGACGAGCAGCTCGGCGTCCTCACCGTCCTCTCCGGCGACGCCGACGCCGCGGTGGCCTCCGCCGCCCGGCAGAGCCTCGAGGCCCTCCCGGCGCGTCAGGTCCTGGGCGCGCTCTCCCTCCGCACGCATCCCAAGGTGCTGGAGCTGCTGGTCGAGCTGCGCCCCGCCGACGCCGAGCTCGACGAGCGCATCGCCCTCCTCCGCACCGCCAACGACCGCACGGTGCTGCGCATCGCCGCCCGCGCGCCCGGCCGCCTGTGCGAGTCGCTCTGCCGGAACCACGAGCGCCTCGTGATGACGCCCGCGCTCTTCGTCGCGCTGCACGCCAACCCCGCCTGCTCCGACAGCGACCTCGCCTCCGCCGAGGCCTTCTTGCGCATGCAGCGCAGCCTGCCTGCCGTGCCGGCCCTGCGGCCCTTCCTCGCGGAGTCTGCCGCATCTTCGCCGGCATCTTCAGGGGGGGGGGGGGGGGGGGGGG
>JBEIVK010000066.1:0-11732 GCA_040373935.1 Alphaproteobacteria bacterium | reverse complement strand
TCATCCGCGCGCTCCGGCGTGACCTTGATCAGGATGCGCTTGATCTGCACCTTCTCCGGGACGATGAACTCGGCCTTGTGGGCCTCGTAGTAGGCCTGGAGCTGCTCGTCGGTGAAGTCGGTGTTCTTCACGGACCCGTACACGTCCTGGCGGAGAAGGGTGTTGACCATCACCTTCTGGACCTTCGGGTCCTTGTCGAGCCCCTTCTTGAGCGCCGCTTCGTAGAGCAGCTTTTCCTCGACCAGAGAGTTCATCACCTCTTTCTTTTCGTCGAGGGAGAGGCTGTCGCCGGCGGCGGGGGTCTTGCGGGCCGCGGCCTGCTCGAACTCCTTGGAGCCGATCTGCAGCCCGTTGACGGTGGCGAGCACCTCGCCGATGTCCTGCGCGGGAGCGGTGGCCGCGCCGCCGCCCGCCGCCGGACCGGCGCCGCCGTCACACGCAGCCAGGAAGGCGGTCAATGAGAGGGCGAGCACAAGGGGGAGGAACCGCATCCGATACTCCGATGGGCGCCCGCAGACGGGGCGCAAGCGAGGGCGGCGGGGCCATACCCGCTCCGTTCGCGGTCCGCAAGGACGCCCCCGGGTGGGTTATGCGCGGCGGATGGGACGCACGCTCTTCGGGATGTGGATGTGGGGCCTCAGCGGCGGGGCGGCGTGGGCGGGCGCCGTGTCGATCCGCACGGCGGGGCCGTGCACCGTGGCGCTCGACGGGGTGGACCTCGTGGACGCGCGTGGGCCTGGCTGGTTCGTCGTGTCGGACCTGCCAGACGGCGACATCGTGCTCACGATCACCCGGGGAAAGGACGTCGGCACCGCCCCGGTGCAGCTCCCGGCAGGCGGGACGCGCCACCTGGAGGTTCCGGGGTCCGGGCCGCTGCCCACCGCCGCCACCGCGCCGCCCGACGCCAACGACGGGCCAACCCTGGTCCTGCGGCCGACAACGGGCCAGCGCTTCGGCGTGGTCCTCGACGCCCGACGTCTGGCCGTCGTCGGGCCGCGCTACCCCGTGGCCATCGAAGGGCTCCGCGCGGGCGAGCATCCGGTGGAGGTGCGCTCCGGGGACTGGCTGACGGTCTGGGCGCGCGGCGCGCTGGTGTTGGAGGCTGCGGGCGCCGTGGCGCTCGCGGCGGCAGATGGGCGGCCGCTGGTCGTCGAGGGCCCGCCCGGCGCCTTCGTCCCGCGCTGACATGCGGAGCCTGCGCGCCCGTATCCTCGCCGCCTTCGGCGCTGCGGTGGTGGCGTTCTCCGGGGCGCTCGCCTACACGGTCGTACAGGTGCAGACCATCGGGCGTGGGTTGAGCGCGCTGGACCAGGGCTATCTGCCGCTCGCCCGCGTGGCGGCCGAGCTGGACGCCGTGGCGCGCCAGATGGACCGGGACCACGACCGCTTCGTGCGCAGCGAGGAGCGGCCGGTCTCGGGGCATCGTTCCAACGCGGTCTTTTTCAGCCAAAGCCTCGCGGACGGCGCGGGGCGCGGTCGCAGCCAAGCGGCCACGGCGCGGGCCGCCACCGACGATCCAGAGGAGCGTCGTGCCCTGGATGACATCGCGTGGCTGCTCGATGCCATCGACGAAGAGCGCGCAGGCTACGACGCCGCCTTCGAGGCTTGGTGGGCCACCCGCTCGGCCCGCAGCGTGGCGGATCCGGCCGGGGAAGCGCGCGCCCTCGCGGAGCTGGACGCTGGGCGGACAGCGCTTCTCCTCCGGGTGCGGCACTTCGCAGACCGCGTGGAGGGTCGGATCCAACGGGTCAGCGCTCGGACGGCGCAAGCCCAGGCGCGAGCGACGGCGGTCGGCACCGGGCTGTCCGTGCTCGCGGTCGTGTTCGCGGGTGGAATGCTGGCGTTCACCCTGCTCACACTGCGGCCGGTCGGCGCGTTGACGGCGGAGGTCCAGCGACTCGCGGCGGGTGGCCGCCCCGGCCCCGTGCCCGCGGGAGGCGGCGACGAGATCGCCCTGCTGGCGCGCGAGTTCAACCAGATGGCCGCCGCGGTCGCCGAGCGTGACGAGCGGCTCCGCGAGCGGGCCGCCGCGCTCGACGCCCTCTCGCTGCGTCTCCGGCGCGTGCTGGACACGATCCGGGCCGGTCTGGTGGTCGTCGAGCAGGGCGTTGCGCGCACGGTGAACCCCGCGGCCGCACTTCTTCTCTCCATCGACGAAGGGAGCCCGTTGCCCGCCCCTTTGTCCGAGCTCGGTCCCGGGCGTCATGGGCCCCTCGCCGTGGGGGCCGCGATGGTCGAGGTGGACGTCGTGCCATTCGGGGCCACGGGGCGCTTGCTCGTGGCCGAGGACGTCACCGAACGCCTGCGAGACCGGGAGCGGCTCGCGCGCAGCGAGCGGCTCGCGCTCGTGGGGCAGATGCTCGCGCAGATCACGCACGAGGTGCGGAACCCGCTCAATGCGATGAGCCTCCATGCCGAGCTGCTCGCCGAGGACCTCGCAGATCCGGGGGCGCGCGCGCTGTTGGCGACCATCACCAGCGAGATCCGGCGTCTGGAGTCGCTCACTGCACGGTACCTGGAGCTGTCCCGGGGGCGCCGGCCCGAGCGGTCGCCCTCAGACCCGGCCGAGCTGGTGCGCGATGTGCTTCGGGTGGACGCCGCCGCGCTGCGGCGGGACGGCGCGGAGGTCCTCGTCGATGCCGAGGCCGTCGGGGTGGTGGACCTCGACGTCGACGCGCTGCGACGGGCGGTGCGCAATCTGCTGCTGAACGCGGTGGAGGCCGGCGCGCGGCGGGTGTGGGTGCGCGTCTCACGGCACGGCGAGGTCCTTCGCTTCGCCGTCGAGGACGACGGGCCCGGCATGGATGAAGAGCAACGGGCCCGCGCCTTCGAGCCGTTCTACACCACCAAGGCGGCCGGCACCGGGCTCGGCCTCGCCATCACGCGCCAGGAGTTGGAGGACGGCGGGGGGTCCGTGCACGTCGAGGCCGCGCCCGGCGCGGGGGCGCGCTTCGTGGTGGAGGTGCCGCTCGGGCCGATGGAACCAGCGCCGGGCGACCAGTAGCGCTCACTTCTTGCCGAACAGCCGCGAGAAGAACCCGCCCACGCCGCCGCCTTCGGGCGGCTTTTCCGCTGGCGCCGACCCGCGCTCGTCTTTTCGGGCGGCGGGCTGGCCTGGCGCTCCCCCGGTGAGGCGCCGCATCTCGCGCGTGGCGTCTGCGTTCGCCGGGTTGATTTTCAGGGCGGCGACAAAGCACTTCTTCGCGGCGTCGATGCCGCCGGTCTCCCGGTAGATTCGCCCGAGAAGGACCCACGCAGCATCCAACTTGCGCTGTTGATCCTTGTTTTTCTCGATCACGGCCTTCAGGATGTCCTTGGACCTCTCGACGACCTCCGGCTGGCTCGCCCGCAAGAGCTGGAAGCTGGTGAACGCCTGGTACGCCTGGAACTCAAGCTCATCCGGCACTTTGGCCAAGGCCGACGAGAAGTGCTCATGCGCGGCCTTCGTCATGCCCTGGTTGAACGCAGCGAGGCCGCGCTTGAAGTCCGACTCTGCGGCATAGTAGGCCTGCACCGCCTCCATCGCCTGCTCTTCTTCGGTCTTGTTGCCGTGGATGACGCGGTCGATGTAGGCCGCGGCGGCCGCGGGGTCCCCGAGCACCTCCCAAGCCGCGCGCACGCGGTCGAAGGCCTCGGTGGCAAGCGCCTGCAGCGTGACGTCGGCGTCGGCGTAGCGATCCGGATGCAGCACACGGGCCAGCTCGAGATGCGCCTTGCGGAACGCCTCGGCTCCGGCCGACCATTCGACCCCGAGCACGGTGAAGTGGTCCACCCCATCGGCCATGACCCGTCGGTGGATGTCCCGCAGGGTGTCCTCGAGCGGATGGCGGGGCGCCACTTCGACCGTCTCCAGCACGGGGGCGGGGAGCGGCGGTGCGGCGGGAGGGGCCGCGCCCGCTTCCGGGGAGGCGGCGCGGAGGCTCGGGAAGCTGGGGGCCGCGGTGTGCGCGGCAGGGAGGGCGTCTCCCGCGACCTCGACGCCGATGTCGTCGAGGTAAACCGGGTCATTCGCCGGGTTGTGCGGCGCGGACGGGACGGCGTCGACGTTGCCCTGCCGCCGCGCCGAGAGAAACCCGCTGGCGTCGAAGCCACCGCTGGACGCACGAGGCGCAGGGGGCGGAGCAGGCGTGGCGGCCGCGGGCACGGACGCAAACAGCGCGGCGAGGTCCAGGGCGCCCGCGGCGGCGGCCGGAGGCGGAGCCGACGGGGCGGCGGCGGTGGCCGGTTGCAGACGACCCGCGCCCCACAGCAGCAGCAGCGCCGCCATCGCCTCGGGACGTTTGCCGGGAGCGGAGGCGAGGAGCGCGTCGGGGGCGAGGCCGAGCGGCGGCGACGCGCCCAGCCACGCCGTGAGGTCCTTCGGGAGGTCGAGGCCGGTCAGGCCGCCTCCCGCCGGGTCCCAGGCGAACCCACCGGCCGGCAAGCGGCCGAGCAGGTTGTCCTCGGTGAACGCGGCGGCGAGGGCCTTCAGATAGACGCCTACGGTGGCCCCCGGCGCGCGCTCGGCCGGCGCCTCCCCCGGGCGCCAGTCCCATTCGGGCGCCAAAAACGCGGCGCGCAGCCGCCGAATCGCTTGAAGCGAGCGCAGCCCCGCGTCCGACAGCTCCGGCCGCGACTCCTTGAGCGCGTCCAGGGTCTCGCCCTTGAGGTTGCTCGTGTGGCCGACGAGCTGTCCACCCTCCAACCAGACCACCCACCGCTTCTTCTGATCGCGAGCCTCGAAGGCCCCGGAGTCGCCACGCCCGATGGCCGCCGCGAGCGCTTCGTCGAGCCGACCCGTTCCCATGTCCCCTCCCCGCACGCCACTGATTATCGTGCGTGGGGCGCCCGCGTACCCCGCGCGCCCTCGGAGTGCCCGTGGACCGACGCTTTCGTTTCTTGCTCACGGCCGGACTGGCGGCGGCGGCGGCGCGCGACGCAGCGGCCACCGCGGGGCACGGGCTGGACACCGCCTCCGCCGCCGTGATGCGTTCCACCGTGCAGATCGAAGTGGAGTCGCGCGACTGGCCAGCCCCGGCCCTCGTCGGCGTGGCGCAGGCCTGGGGCTTTCCGCCGCCGCGGCCTCCGGCGCCGCCGGGCGGCGGGGCCGGGCATGGCGCTGGCGTCGTGCTGGACGCCAGCGGGCTCATCCTCACCAACCACCACGTCGTGCGCGGCGCGCGAACGGTCCGGATCCGCGGCGCCGATGGCGTGTCCATCCCGGGCGTCGTGCTCGCAGCCGACCCCGGGAGTGACCTCGCGCTGGTGCGCGTCGACACGCACGCGCCGTGGGCGCCGGCGCGCTGGGGGCCGCCCCCGCGGGTCGGGGCCCTCGTCGGGGCAATCGGCCACCCGGACGAGCTCGCGTTCACGGTCAGCAGTGGCATCGTCAGCGCCGTCGGGCGCCCCCTCCCGCGCGGGGTCGGCACCGGGCGCTACCTCCAGACCGACCTGCTGCTGTCCCCCGGCTACAGCGGCGGGCCCTTGTTCGACGTGCAGGGCCGCGTCATCGGCCTCAATACCGCGATTCTCCAAGTGGACGCCGGGGCGGCGGCGGTCGCCGCGGCCTTCGCGATCCCGGCCGCCCAAGCGCAGCGGGTCGCCGCGCACCTGCGCGCGGGGGAGGTGCCGCCCGCCCCGACCGTCGGGCTGCAGGTGGAGCGCGCGCCCGCGGCCGTCCAACGGGAGGGGCACGGACTGCGTGTGACCGCCGTAACGAAGGGCAGCGGCGCGGCGGCGGCCGGCATGGAGGTGGGGGACGTGCTGGTCGCGGCAGGCGGCCGTGGGCTCTCCACCGTCGACGACCTGCGCGCCGCCGTCCGAGGCACGCCGCCGGGAGAGGCTCTCGCGCTTCACAGGAGCGGAGGCGAGCCGCCTGTCGCGGTCGTGGTGCGCGCGGGCATGGGCGAGGCCCCGGCCGGCGGGCCCGGCTCCTTCGACTGGCGAGGCGCAGCCCTGCTGCTGGAGGAGGGCGGGGCCGAGGTGCGTTCGGTGGCGCCCGGGAGCGGCGCGGCGGCGGTTGGGCTGCGGGCAGGAGACCGCCTCGTCGCGGTGGGCGGGGCAGAGCCCACGGGGGCGGCCGCGTGGGCGCAGGCCCGTGCCGGCGCGATCCTGGTGGTGTCGCGCGGCGAAGCGCGGGTGCACACGGTGTGCCCGCCAGACCACCCCCCCGGCGCGGCGCCGGATGTCCGGACAGGTGTCCAAAAAACCGGACAGGCACTCCCCGCAAGCCATTGATTTGACTGGGGCACACATCCTGCAAGGGGGCGGTGCGCCCCCCGCAGGCCGCGTGGGGCTGGTAGAATGGCACCCTTTCGGAGCGCAGCATGGCAATGACGACGACATTTCGGAACCTCCCTTGCTCGGCGCTAATGGCGCTGGTCCTCGGGGTCGCGTGCGGCGACGAGGACGTCGATTCCCCCACCGACAAGGAGGAGGGGGCGGACACCGCAGCGGCCGGAGCGCCCTGCAGCAATCCCGATGGCGACGACGACGGCGACGGCCTGAGCAACGCGGCCGAGGCGCGGGTCGGCACCGATTGCACCAACCCGGACACCGACGAAGACGGCGTGTCGGACTTTGACGAGCTGCTCGACGACGGCGGGGACACCGGTGGGGCTCCGCTCGACACCGACGGGGACGGCATCCCCGACGAGCTGGAGCGGGCAGAGGGCACCGCACCCGACAACCCGGACACCGACGGCGACGGTGCGTCGGATGGGCTGGAGCGGGACGCGGGCACGAGCCCCATCGTCGTCGACACCGATGGCGACGGGCTGGACGACTACGCGGAGATCCTCGGCGCAACCGACCCGCGGGACCCGGACTCGGACGGCGACGGCTTGACGGACGGCGAAGAGACGAACCCGCCCGAGGGCCGCAGCGCGAGCGACCCGCTCGTGGCAGACACCGACGGCGACGGCGTGGACGACGGGGCGGAGGCGATCGCGGGGACAGATCCGCTGGATCCGGCGTCACGGCCGAGTCTCGTTGGGGTGAATGACTTGGTGGAGTGTGTGCGAGGGGAAGAAGATCAGGCAGAGTTCTGGGCATCTACCCAGTATTATGAAGATGGCACCTACAATCCGGCGTGGGGTGACTCGCTCGGCACTGTCTGCCACTGCAGCTTCCGGCTGACGGACCCGACCCCGTCCCTGGTCACCGGTCTGTCCCTGTTCCTGCCCACCCAAGCGCACGCAGACAGCGAGTGGTGGCCGGGCGCCGGAGACGACGAAGCCCGGCCGCTCGCCGTGCGGGTGCTCGCCCCCTGGGACACGAGCGGTGTTGGCTTCTACGCCGAGGTCGGGGATCCGACGGCCGGCGTGGAGTTCGGCGCCGAGCGTTGGTACGACGACCCTTCAGGGCTGTCCCCCAACACCAACCACTGGCACGCCTTCAACGCGAGCCCCCTCGCGGCTGACGGCGCGTCCGATGCCACGCTGCGGTCCCGCGCCGGGACCTACGATGTCTGGATCGCGTTCCGCAACCCGCCGGGCGGCGACATCGAGGAGTGCTCTCGCCTGTCCGCGGACACCTCGGTGACGACCGACCCACTGTACCGCGCATCCCGGCTCCGCTTGCGGGTCGACGACATCCGCCTCGCGCTCGCCCGCCCCGCGCTGGGCACCGTCGGGGGAGACCCCTTGGCCTGCGTGCCCGGCCAGCGCCGGGTGTCCCGCTTCGCGCTGGCGGGGCTCGGCCGCGCGCCCGCCGCGCTGTGGGTGGGCGGGGAGGGGCGGTACGCCTGGTCCTCGGTCAGCGCCGTCCGCCTGCTCGACGCCGGCGGCGCCCGCAGCGTGCGCATGCAGTCCCCTCGCCAAGGGGTCGTCGAGGTCCTCCCCGGCACCCGCCGTCTCGACGCAGGGCCGCTGCATGCCCTGGGCTGGTCCATCGAGGGCCGGGGGCCCACCGCGCCCGTGATCGAGGTCGAACATGTCTGCCCGTCGATGGGGCCGTCCGTGCCGAGCACGGTGGCCGCCGGCGCCGTGCCTTGGTCCACCTTGGACGGCCTGGCCCGCAGCATCGCCGGCCGGGGGGCCGCGGCGCTCCTCGGCCTCCCCGGTCCCAGCGCGGACGGCGCGCTGCGGGTCGAGCTGCTGCGGGCGGAGGGGCACGCCGCTGTGGTGATCCGCGCACACGGCGGGGTTGCGCTGCGCACCATCGCTGCCACGGTCACCGGCGCGGCCTGGCGCTTCGACCATCGGGAGCGCGGCCTTCGGGTCGTTGGCAGCGTCGTGCAGGAGGCCACTGGCCTTCGCATCGAGTTCTCCGAGATCACCCTGGACGGGCGTCCGGTCGGCGCTCTGCCTGCGCCGGTCCGCGTCCCCGCGGCCTCGGGGGTCGTCCATGCCGTTCGTTGACCGGATGCGCGGCCCGGCGCGGTCCCTCGGCCTGCTCCTGCTCCTCAGCGGCTGCTTGGTCGACACCGCTCTCTACGCGGACGCCCGGGCGCGCTTCACCGACGACGACGCCGACGGCCACTCGGAGCAGGACGGCGACTGCGACGACGCAGACCCCGGAGTGCACCCGGGCGCGCAGGAGACCTGCGACGGCCGCGACGAAGATTGCGACGGGCGGCGCGATGAGGACCCGGTCGACGCCTTCTGGTACGCCGACACCGACGCCGATGGTCGGGGGGACCCTGCGCAGCCGACCCCCTCCTGCAGCCCGGTCTCGGGCGCAGCGCCCAACGCCGACGACTGCGACGATACGCGACCGGACGTCCACGCAGACGCCACCGAGCGCTGTGATTCGGTCGACAATGACTGCGATGGAGAGGTGGACGAGGCCAGCGCGTCGGACGCCACCGACTGGTATGCCGACGCAGACGGAGACGGCATCGGCGCTGGGGAGCCGCTCGCGTCGTGCGATGCCCCGCCGGGCGGCCCGTGGGCCACCGTCGCTGGCGACTGCGACGACGCCGACGCCGCCGTGCATCCGGGGGCCGCAGAGCGCTGCAACGGCGAAGACGATGATTGCGACGGGCTCACCGACGACCCACCCGTCAGCGATGGAGCGGCGGTCTACCGCGACGCAGACGGCGACGGCTTCGGGGACCCGGAGGACGGCGCCTGTACGCCGCAACCCGGCTTCGTGGCCAACGCGGACGACTGCGACGACAGTCGCGCCGATGTGCGCCCAGGAGAGGCGTCCGTCTGCAACGACGGTGTCGACAACGACTGCGACAGCGATCCCACGGACTGTCCCTGGCCGGCTGAACGCTCCCTGGCGGCGGCCTGGATCATCCACCCCCATCCAGACGCGTGGTCCTTCGGAGACAACTTCCTGATCGGTGATCTCGACGGCAACGGCGTTGACGAAGCCTGGGTCACCGCCGGGGGCGGCCAAGCCGTGGATGATCCGAGCTTCCGCACCGGCACTCTCTCCGCCCTGGACCTCCCCCTCCGCGACGGCGACCAGACCTCCCTCAGCCGCACCATCCAGGGCCAAGACCGCTGGAGCGCCTTCGGCGTGGGCGCCGCCATCTGCGACTGGGACGGTGACGGCTACGACGATCTTTTCGCAGGCGCGTACCTCACCGACTTGCCCGGGGAGCGGGACAACGGTGCTGTCTACTACTTTCCAGGGCCGGTCACGGCCGCCTCGGCCGCGGGCGCGAGCGTCGCGATCCTCGGAGATGACCTGGAGGAGCTGGGCCGCTACCTCAGCGCCGGCTGCACCTCCGGTCCGGACAACTGGTTCGCGGTGGCGACCTCGGCGATGCAGGCCTCATCGGGGGCGATGGCGGGCGCCGGGAACATCCGCATCTTCGGCCCCACATTCCTCACTGCCACTGTCTCCACGCAGGCGCTCGCCACGGTCGAAGGCAGCTTCGCTTCCGCCAATCTGGGCAATGAACACGTTGCAGCCGACTTCAACGGCGACGGGGTCACCGACTTCGCGCTCGGGGTCGACAGCGGCTGGTCCTACCGCGGCGGCGTCGCCACCTTCTTCGGGCCGTTCTCTGGCCGCTTCACCGAGCTGGACGGGGACCACATCCTCATCGGCGAGTCCAGCAACTCGGCGGCAGGCTTCACCATGGCCTCCGCCGGCGACGCGGACGGCGACGGCGACGAGGACCTCCTGGTCGGCGCCATGGGACTCGGGCGCGGCGGGGCCTACGTGGTGCCAGGTGGCTTCGCCGAGGGAACCCACCTGCTCGCCGACAGCCCGGTCAAGATCCGCGGGGACGGCACGGTGAGCCAGCTCGGAACCCATCTGGGTCCGGCCGGCGACCTTGATGGGGACGGGCGCACGGACATCGCCATCGCCGAGGGCTTCTTCACCCGCAATGACATCCTGCTCTTCGCCGGCTTGCCGCCTTCCGGCACGCTGGGCCCCGCCGATGCTTTGTCGCGAGGGACCGCGACCGACGACCCCGACGAAAGCTACCATTATCTGGCGTCGCCCGGAGACGTCACCGGCGACGGCCTCGACGACGTCCTCGCCGGCTCCAACCTCTACGAAGACGCCTCTGGCTCCATCGGCCGGCTCTACCTCATCCCCGGCTTCGGCGAGTGACGCTCACCCCACCACGAGCCCGTCCACCGGGCCCGCGCCGACACGCACGACGCGTGGCACTCCGTCCAGCAGATCCACGATCGTCGTCTCGGTGCCGGGAAGCTCCTCGCCGAGGTCCACCACGACATCCACGCCATGACCGAACGCATCAGCGACCGCCCAGCCCATCGTGTGCGTCCCCCCATCGGGCGCCAAGGGCACCGTCGTCCCGGCCAGCGGCTTCCCGAAAAACGCCACGATCTCCCGCGTGATCTCCTCGTCTGGCACGCGCACGCCGACGACCTCCCGCTTGTTCTTGAGCAGGCGTGGCAGGTCCCGGCTGGCCGGGAGCAGCACGGTGTAGGGCCCGGGCCACAACCGGTTCAGCACGCGAAAGGCGCCGCCATCCACCCGCGCATAGCGGCTCACCGTCGCCATCGCATCGCAGATGAGCGAGAACGGTCGGTCGTCCGGATGCTCCGGCTTGAGCGCCCGGATGCGCTCCATCCCGCGGCGTGAGGCCGCATCACACGCGAACATCCAGTTTGTTCCCGCCGGGAGCACCAGCACCCCACCATCCTCCAACACGCTCACCAGCCGCGCGAGGTGCTTCGGGTTCGCCGGTCGCACGAAGGTGTACAGGTGCTCGGCCACGTTGCCTCCCTCCACCGCGTAGCGGGCGCCCCCGGTCTTGGCCAGTCCGCCGCTCAGCGGCCCGCAGGCACCGGAGACCGAGCCCGCCATTCATGCAGGTCCAATGCGAGATCCAGGCGGTCCCAGCCCGGCGCGTAGCCGTCCGCCACACGCCCGGTGACGCGAAACCCAGCGCGCAAGAAGAAGCCCACCGAAGCCTCCGTCGTGTCGAGCAGGACCTCCTCCACCGCGCCCCGCTCCGCCACAAGACCGAGACGGTACGCGAGCAGCTGTGCGCCCAATCCGCGCCCGGTCCACCCAGCCCGCACAACCCCCCAACACAAGGTCGCCACCGGCGCAGTCTCCGCAAACGACACTCCGCCGACCGCAACGACACCCGCGCCGTCCTCCTCTCCAACAAAATACATGCACCGCGCCGCCGGCCCACACTCCGCCCCGAGCCACGTCGCGTACCCGTCCACCTCGGCGGCGAGCACGAAGCGAGGGACTTGTGACAGCACGACCGCCACACAAGCCGATTGATCGGCCGCGTCGTACCGCCGAATCCTCACGGCCCTCCCTCGACGGCCCTGGGGCGCCTGCCGGCCTCCGGCCGGCAC
>JBEIVK010000691.1:0-2522 GCA_040373935.1 Alphaproteobacteria bacterium | reverse complement strand
CCGGTGCGCGCGGCCGGACGGCCGGGCGCACGGAGCGCAGCGACCCGGCGGAGAGACGCGGTGCCGGCCGCAGGCCGGCAGGCGCCGGGGACCCGTCGGCTCAACGGGGGGCGGCGGCCTTGCGGGCGTCGAGTTGGCGGCGCATCACCTCGTTGGCGAGGCGATCGGCGGCGCGGGGATGGGCGGTGTCGGCGGGGTGGAAGGCGAAGCCGACGTGGACGGTGGCGCCGGGCGCGCCGGCCGGGCGGACCCCGCGCGGCCCCTCGGCGTGGCGCACGGTGGCCCGGAGGACGAGCGGCGTGGGCCGAAGGCCGAGGGTGAGGCGGACCTCGCGGCCGGCGGGGAGGAGGGCATCGAGGTGGGGCGGGAGGCGGAGGCCGACGCCGCCGAGGCTGATGTCGCAGGCGGGGACGCCGTCGACGAGGGGTTCACCGGCGGGGCCTTCGACGCGCACCGGGAGAGGGTTCGCCGGGTCGATGGGGACGCGCACGACGCTGCGTTGGTTGAACAGGGTCCGCAGGGCGGGATCGGCGGCGAGCAGGCGCGCGCGGGGCAGGCGGAAGCGGAGGCCGATGCGGGTGCCGTCGGGGCCCCAGGAGACCTGTCGCGTCCCGGCGGGCGTGCGGACGTGGGCGCCGGCCCACGGGAGCGCCAGGGACAGCGCGAGCGACCGCGGCCGGTCTTCGAGGATGGCGCGCTTCATCCGGGCGGCCTGGGCGGGGGCCAGCATGAGCTCGGCGCCCTCGGCCGAGACCGCGAGCAGGTGGGCCGGCAGGTCGAGCAGGTCGAGCCAGAGGGTGGCTTCGACGGCCGCGATGGCGAGGCGGGATGGATGGCGTGCGCTGGGCGCCGCCGCGGCGGGGGACGGTGGAGGCGCGGGGAGAGCGGCGGCCGAGGTCATGGCGTGGACTCCAGGGCGTGTCCTTACGGACGGACCCGGGTGCCCGGAACTTGAGGCTCAGCGCGCGGGCGGCGACGGCGGCGCTGGCGCGCGGCCGGGCACGGGGATCTCGACGCCATCGGCGGCCAGCGCGCCCAGCATCGAGATGAGGAGCGCGCTGCGGACCTCGATCAGCGCCTCGCGGCGCACCCAGCAGCTCACGTGGACGTCGGCCCATGCCTCGACGAGCCCGCGCACGAGGACCTGGGGCGGCGGCTCCTGGAGGACCCGTGGGTCTGCCTCGACCACCGCGGCGAGGCGGGCGCAGAGGGGCGCGAGCGGGCCGTCGAGGGGGAGGCGGAGGTCGAGGTCCAGGCGGCGAATGGGGAAGCGCGAGAGGTTCACGATCTCGGATTTGACGAGCGTCTCGTTGGGCACGCGGACCAGGCGGTTGTCCCAGGTGCGAAGCTTGAGGGAGAGCAGGTCGATCGACAAGACCTCCCCCTCGACGGTGCCGACGCGGATGTTGTCGCCCACCTCGACGCTGTGCTCGAGCATCAGGAAGAGGCCGGAGATCAGGTTGGAGGCCGAGGTCTGGGAGGCGAAGCCGATCGCGACGGTGAACACGCCGGCCGCGCCGAGCAGCACGCTGAGATCGAGGCCGAGCCGCTCGAGGGCCATGGCGAGGCCGACGAGCCCGCCGCCCCACGCGACGGCCTTGGCGCCGAGGTGGGCGAAGGCGAGATGCCCGCTGCGGCTGAGGACCCGCGAGAGGGCGAGCGCGCCGACCCGCCCGAGAAGGACGCCGACCAGGACGATCAACACGGCCTCGGGCGCGCGACGGGCGGCCTCCGCCTCGGCGAGGGTGGTGCGGAGCGTGCTGAGGGCGGCGCGGAGGTCTTCGCTCCCGGGGGGCGCCGGCCATGGGCGTGGACCGCGAGCAGCGCGCCCGCGGAGTCCGCGGGCCGCCGGGCGGGTGCGAGGGGGATCGCCCGCGGCGCCGACGGGGGCGGGCCCTCGGCCACCGTGGCGCTCGCGCGGTCGTCGGCGTCGCCTTCGATGTGCAGCGGCGGCGCCCACACCTGGGCCGCCTCGGCGTCCCACCACAAGGGGAGGGCGGGCGCCGGCACGCGCAGGCGCTGGAGCAGGAGCGGCGCGGCGCCGCGGTTGGCGACGCGCACCGTGCACAAGACCGCCCAGGCGCCCGGCGCCGGCAGCGGGGCGCCCGGGGCCCAGCGGGTGTGCGACCCGTAGCAGAGCTCGCCGCTGCGGGTGTCGGTGCCGAGCCAGGTCTCGGGCGGGCGCTCGGCCGGGGCTTCGCAGAGCAGCGGGCCGCCGTCCACCGCCACGCGCAGCCACGCGGGCAGGGCGATGGTGAAGGACAAGGCGTCGTCGGGGCCGACCTGCACGGGGCTCTCGGGCAGGAGGACCAGCGCACGATCCGGCAAGCAGGGCAGCACCCGAAGCTGACCGCCGCTGCGGGCCCACGCGAAGCGGGCGCGGGCGGCCGCGGGCGGTGGATCGGAGGCGTCGGCGCGGAGCCGGGGCGGGCCGTCGCCGGCGGGGCCGGACCACGACCACACGCGCCAGTCGGCCGGGCCGCGTAACCCCTAGAGTGCCCTAGTGTGAGTACCCCTAGAGT
>JBEIVK010000432.1:0-3961 GCA_040373935.1 Alphaproteobacteria bacterium | reverse complement strand
GCGGTTCGCGCCGCGAGTACCCCCTCGCCCCGCTGGTGGCCCGGGGCTGGGCCGTCGCCAGCGTCGACTATCGCCTCACCCCCGTCGCGCCGTTCCCGGCGAACATCCACGACCTGAAGGCCGCCGTGCGCTTCCTCCGCGCCCGGCACGCGGAGTTCGGCTTCGCCCCGGAGCGCATCGCGATCGCCGGGGCCTCGGCCGGCGCCCACCTTGCGGCCCTCGTCGGTGTGACCAACGGGCATCCCGAGCTCGAGGGCGAGGTGGGGGCACACCGCGACCAGTCGAGCGCGATCCAAGCGATCGTCAGTTTCTACGGGGCCTCGAACCTCGAGACCATCCTCGGCCAGTCGACGCCCTTCGGCTTGGGGGTGCGCATCCCCGCGCTGCAGTTGCTCCTGCGTGGCCAGCCGGCGGACCAGCCCGCCCTCGCGCGACTCGCCAGCCCGGTCGCGCACGTCGGCCCGGGGGATCCGCCGCTGCTGCTGTTCCACGGCGACCAGGACCCGCAGATGCCGGTGGCGCAGTCGCTGGAGTTTTGGGGGGCGTACGAGGCGGCCGGCCTGCCCGTCCGTTTCGTGCCCCTCCACGGCGCGAAGCACGGCGGACGGGAGTTTTATGACGAGACACGGCTCGCCCTCGTGCGCGAATTCCTCGCCCGCGCCGGCATCGCGCCCGCTTCCCGCCCGTGAACCTAGCCAATCCCGATACTCCCTCCCGCCCCGCCGCCGAGCGGCGGATCGCCCTGCCGCTCTGCCTGCTCGCCCTCGCCGCCGCGGCTGGCGCCGGGGAGCTGCCCTCGCGCGTCACGCTCTCCGAGCCCGTATTGGTCGCGGAGGGGCCGCCCGGCGAGCGGCGCTGGGGACGCTACCAGTTCCCGACCCTCGACCCCCTGCGGGACGGCCGCATCGCCCTCTCGTTCCACGTCAACGAGGACAGCGCCCGCGCCTACGGCCGGAAGCCCGCCCAGCCCGATCGCGGCGTCTCGGCCGACGGGGGCCGATCGTGGATCCCCGCGCACAGCACGGAGCGGCCGGCGGGCCTGCTGCTGCCCAATGGCGACCGGCTCCTTGCCGGGCGGTCGGACGTCACCCCGCCGGCGATTCCCGTCGCCGAGCTGCGTTTGCCCGAGTCGGTGGGCACGATCATCGGGACGTACGGCAAGCTGCCCTATACCTTCTACCGGCACGACGACCTGCCGGAGGCCCTGCGCGGCGTCCCCGGGGCGCGGCTCGCGGCGGGAGCCGGCGAGTGGGTGACCGAGCGCGCGCGGCTGCACGACCCGGGTTTCCAGCGCTACTCGATCCAAGAGGTCCTCCCCGTCGTCTGGTGGGGCGACCTCAACCTCGCGCCCGACGGCTCGCTCCTCGCTGTCGTCTACCCGCGTTCGCGGGACGGCGACGTGGCGTGCCACCGCTCGACCGATTTCGGGCGCTCCTGGCACTTACAGGGCCGCATCGCCTACGAGCCCGACGTTGAGGCGGACCCGCTGGCGCGCGCGCGGACACAGGGGTTCACCGAGCCCGGCAGCGTACTACTCGCGGACGGCACGCTGCTGGTGCTGTTGCGCACGACCGACGGCCTCGGCGTGGGGCCGCTCTACGCCAGCCGCTCGGCGGACGCCGGGAAAACCTGGTCGCGCCCCGCCGTCGTGCATCCGCACGGCGTGATGCCGCGGCTGCTCCGCCTCGGCAACGGCGTGCTCGTCCTGAGCTACGGCCGGCCGGGCGCGGAGGTGCGCTTCAGTTTCGACGGCCGGGGCGAGACGTGGTCGGAGCCGCGGGCGTTGGTGCCGCTGAGCTCGCCCAATGTGCAGGCGGACAGCTGCGGCTACACCAGCCTGCTGCCGCTGACGGACGACACGTTCCTGATCGCCTACAGCTGGTTCCAGCGTCCGGGTGCGGATGGCGTGCCGCGCAAGGCACTGCTGGTCCGCCAAGTGACCGTCTCCGCGCCCGTCCCCGCCCGCCGCGGCGCGCCGTAACGTCGCGGGTGGGGTAGGCGGATGACTTTGCTTGCTCGCTTCACCCCCGTTGACTTGCGGCCGAGCCGCCGCGGGCCAGCCTGCGGTCAGCGAGCGGCGCTTCCGGTCAGAGACGCCACGCGAATTTTATTAACCGCCAGCCCGACCGGCGCGTCCCTCTTTACAACCACTCCCCTGATGAACCGGCTCTCCACCCGCCTCCGCCGCGCGTCGTTGCTCCTCTGGCTCTTGGTGCTCTCCACCGTGGCCGTGCACGCCCAGGTCAGGCCGCCCGGCGGTGGAGGGGGCGGCGGCGGCGGCGGTGGGGGTGGGGGCGCGGGCGTCCCGGCCCAACCCGCCATCATTGCGCCCCCGGGGGTCCTCGTGGGCGTGCCGGTCGGGGCTACCGTGAACCTTGGCCAGGCTGGGGGCGGGCAGGGTGGCGCCAATGCCACCTACCAGTGGAGCGTCACCGGCGCTCGCCTGCTCTCCGATCCGCGTGTTGCGGCGGCCCAGTTTGTCGCCGAGGCCCCCGGCCCGGTCGTACTCGCTGTGGTGGTCACCGTGGGCGGCAACACGATCAACCCCACCCTCGAGGTCACCGCCGTCGCTGGCGCCGCCGCCGGGGCGATCACGGCGCCCGCCTCCGCGCCCTCGGGTGACGCTCCCGTGACCGCCTCCGTGCCGCCCGCCGAGAACGGCGACCGCACCTTCCGCTGGACCGTCGGCGGGGGCGCGACGCTGCTTAGCGGCCAGGGTACCAACACGATCACGTTCCGACCCGGCGCCGCTGGCCTCAAGCTCGTCACGTGCACGGTCAACCTGCGGAACCTCGTCAACGTCCCGCTGCGTTCCTACCTCGTCGCCACCGGCACCGGCGCCCCGGTCGCGCTCACGGTCAACGCCGGTTCCGGCGGCGGCACGTATCCCGGCGGCTCGCGGGTCGACATCCTCGCCGACCCGCCCGCGATCGGGCAGGTGTTCGACCGCTGGACGGGCGATGTCGCGCTCCTCGGCAACGCCCCACTCGCGGTGTCCCTGCCGCGGGTGACGATCACGGTGCCCGCCGCCGCGGCGACGCTCACCGCGACTTACCGCGCGGCCGCCGCGTGGACGCCGCGGGTGATCGAGTCCTTCAACCCGCAGACGCAGACCGGCCCGAACAACACGACCCCGACGGTCGCGACCACGCTTCGTCACTTCGTGCCGCCCAACGCCGCCGGGCTGGTGTTCCTGCTCCACGACGCGGGCGGTTCCGGGGCCGACTGGTTCGAGCGTCCCCAGGCGCTGCTGCTCGCGCGCGACCTTGTCGCGGCCGGCTACGGTGTGGCGACCCTCAACAGCCTCAACCGCAACAACGGGGTGTGGGCCGCGCAGGCGACGCTCTCCGCGAACCTTGACGCGCTCAACCACGCCGCCGCCCACGCGCGGCTGGTCGCCGACGGTGCCCTCGCCGCCGGCCGGCCGATCTTTTTCCTCGGCCGCGGCAACGGCGGCGGGGCCGCGATCCGCTACGCCGACTTCCTCGCGACAACCTCGCCTGCGCGCCCCGTGAAGGGCGCCGTCTCCTACCTTAACGCCGGCCTGGAGGCGCTCGGGGTCACTTCGCGCGTGCCGCAATTCTTCGCGCTCGCCGCCAACGATGACGTCGAGGGCGCCGCTGGCGCGGCCGAGGCCCGCGAACGGAGCGAGTTGCTCCTCGGTCGCGGCGTCGCCTCCGCCTCCGCGGTACTCCCCGTTTCCCCGCTTTATCCGGCGCGGCTGCGCGCGCTTGCCGTGAATGGCTCCACCTTCACCGCCGCCGACGCCCAAACGGTTTCGACCGCGCTGCGGGGCGCGGGCTGGGTCGATGAGAATAACTACGTGCGCACGGTGCCCACCCGGGCCGCGCTCAACGCCGCACTACCCGAGGCGCTGCGGCCCCGCGTGGCGGACATCGCCGCGGAGATCGCGGTCGCGGCGGCGGAACGGGAATTCTTCAGCGAATCCAACCCGCGGGTG
>JBEIVK010000565.1:0-3134 GCA_040373935.1 Alphaproteobacteria bacterium | reverse complement strand
CGGCGCGCCGGTCGTCCGGATCATCGACGCGCTCGACCACGCCGAGATCACCCTCCCCGATGCCCGCGCGGTCCCGCGCACCGGCGGCGCGTTCCCGCTGGGCGCCGGGTGGGAGCCCGTCCCCGGCACCGGCGCGTGGTCGCGGCCGAGCCCGGTGCGCTTCCCGCACCAAACCTACCGAGACGACCCGCCCGGCGTGCGCGTGCTGCTGGGCGGCGAGCCCCTGCCCTTCGCGGCCGGCGTTGCGGAGGGGCGGGTGCAAGGGCGCGCCTGGGAGGTCGTCAAGGACGTGCTGTACGTGTCCGCGCCCACAGACCCGGGGGCGGCCGGCCTGCGCCTCGAAGACGAGGCCACCGCCCGCGGTGAAGACCGCTTCGATCCCGCGCGGGCCCTGCTTCCACCCGCAGACTTCCTGCGGTACCGCGCCACCCTCGGCGCCGACACCGAGGAGGCTCTGCTCGTGCCACCAGGGGGGTCCGTGCGCGTGCGCCTGCCCGAGGGGCGCGGCGCGCCGCCGCGGTTTCGCGCGCGGGTCGGCCTCGCGCCGCCCGGCACCCGCGATGCCAGCGGGGCCTGCCGCTTTGTCGTGGAGGTGGACGGCGAGGCGCGCTTCGAGGCAACGCGCGCCCAGGGCGAGCCCTGGCTCGATGTCGAGATGGCCTTGCCCACGGGCGCGCAGGCGCTCACCCTTCGCACGGCCGACGCCGGCGCGGGCGGGCACACGCACTGCGTGTGGGGCCGGCCCGAGCTGGTCGGGGCCGCCACCAGCCCCGCCGACCCGCTGCGGGTGGTCATCATCGGCTTCGACACCCTCCGCCCCGACCACCTGGGCGTCTATGGCCACGCCCGCCCCACCAGCCCCGGCCTCGACGCCCTCGCCGCCACCTCTCTCACCTTCGACAACACCTGGGCCCCCGCCCCGCGCACAAGGCCCAGCTTCCGCACCGCCTTCACCGGCCGCTGGCCCCTCGCGGCGATCGGCGCGCCCACCTTCGGCGAAGACCTCCGCGCCCTCGGCTTCTCCACCGCCGGCTTCGTCGCCAACGTCCACCTGACGCCGCGCCTCGGCTTCGCGGACGGCTTCGACACCTGGGTCTACCACGACTCCACCCCGGCCGCAGACCAGGTGCAACGTGCGCTCTCGTGGGCGCAAGCCCACGCAGAAGAGGACGCCCTCCTGTTCCTGCACCTGATGGACCCGCACGTCTTCTACGAGCCGCCAGCCCCCTTTCGCGGCCGCTTCGCCGACGAAGGCACCCGCGGCCGCGTGCCCGACCGCTTCAACCGCTGGCTCGTCCGGGACTGGGAAGAGAAGCGTCCCCTCACCCCAGCCGAGCGCGCGTTCATCGCCGCCCGCTACGACGAGGAGGTCCTCTCGGCCGACGCCGCCGTGGCCGCCTTCGTCGCCGGGCTCGACGCCCTTCCCGGCCGGACCCTCGTCGTGTTCTTCTCGGACCACGGCGAAGAGCTCTGGGACCACGGCGGCTTCGAGCACAACCACACCCTGCACGAAGAGCTGGTCCGCAGCTTCTTGTGGTTCCGCCCGCCCGGCGGCTGGGCCGGCGGCCCGCACCGCGTCGACGCCATCGCCAGCCTCGCAGACCTCCGTCCCACCCTGCTCTCCCTGCTTGGCGCGCCCGCCGCGCCCACCGACGGCATGGACCTGTCTCCGGCCTTCGATCCGCGGCGCCCCCACGGGCTCGGCGCTGCCACCGCGGAGCGCGCGCTCCCGCTCGGGCACATGATGTTCGCCGAGGAGCACCACGGCGTCGTCTTCCGCGGGCACAAGTATGTCCTGTGGACGGCCTCCGGCGACGAACGCCTGTGGGACCTCACGGCCGACCCGGGCGAGTCCACCAACCTCCTCACCGGCGATCCCGCACGCGGCGCGCCCTTCCGCGACGCCCTCGCCACCGCCACAGGCGCCGCGGTCGGCGCCGGCTGGCGCCTCTTCCTCCGGGGCAGCACCGCGCCCTTCACCGTGGTCTTCGAAGATCCCGTCGAGTCCGCCTTCGTGGTGGATCCGGAGGCCGCCCGCCCCCGCCGGGCCAACCTCGAATGGGGCGAGGTCCCGCCCAAGCTGCCAGCCGACGTCGCCACCCTCGTCCTCAGCGACGACCGCCGCACCCTCACCGTCACGCCGGGCCCCGCGCCGGTCGGGGTCATCGCCATCCGCGGCCCCGGCCCCACCGCCCGCGCCGAGAGCGCCGGCCTCCCCGTCCGCCCTGGCGCCAGTCCGCCGCTGGGCGGCCGCCCCGTGCGCGTCGCCGCCGGCACGGTCTTCGCGTCCACCGACTCCGAGGCCGCCCGCCTCGCCACCGCCGCAGACCCCGACAACATCGACGCGCTGCGCGCCCTCGGCTACGTCGACTGAACGCGGAGGTCCCCATGGAGCCGTCGTTCTGGCACGCGCGCTGGCAAGAAGGGCAGATCGGCTTCCACCGCCCTTCGGTCCATCCCGATCTCCTCGCCCACGGCCCCGCGGTCTGGGGCGAGGCCCCGTGCCGCATCCTCGTGCCCCTCTGCGGCAAGTCTCACGACCTCCCCCACCTCGCCGCGCTCGGCCACACCGTCGTCGGCGCCGAGCTCTCCCCGCTCGCCGTCGAGGCCCTGCACGCCGAGCACGGCCTGCCCGGCCGTCCGGCGCCGCGCGGCGCCCTCCGCGTGTGGGACAACCCTGGGCTCTGCGTCCTCGAAGGCGACTTCTTCGCCACCACCCCCGCCGATGCCGGCGGCCGCTGCGACGCCGCCTGGGACCGCGCGGCCCTCGTCGCGCTCGCACCGCCCCAACGCGCCGCCTACGCCGCGCACCTGCGCCGCTGGCTCCGGCCCGGCGCCTCCATCCTGCTCAACACCTTCCAGTACGACCAATCCCGGCACGACGGCCCCCCCTGGTCCGTCGAAGACAGCGTCGTACACGCCCTCTTCGCGGACTGCACGCGCACCCTCCTCGCGCGCCGCAACCTGCTCGAGGCCGAGCCGCGCTGGGCCGAGCGCGGCCACACCTGGGTCCACGACGCGCTCTGGCACATCACTGTCCCCCACGCCTGATCGGCCAGGCAGCAGCGGGCGCGCGCCACCGCGCCGCGGCGGCGCCGGGCCCTTCCGGCGGGTCGCGGCGGGGCCGCTCCGTG
>JBEIVK010000838.1:0-1914 GCA_040373935.1 Alphaproteobacteria bacterium | reverse complement strand
TGGCCCCGCCGCCCGCGCCTCGCTGCACCGCAACATCTCCTCTCCTGGCCGCCATGGACCCCCGCGCCCGTCGCCGCATCACCGCCGCCCTGCTCGGCGCGACGTTCCTGGCGAGCCTGGAGGTGGTCATCGTCGGGCCGGCCATGCCCGCGGTCGTCCGCGAGCTGGGCGGCGCCCGTTGGTATCCCTGGCTCTTCTCCACCTACGCGCTGGCCCAGACCCTCTCCACCCCGCTCTGGGGGGCCCTGGCAGACCGCGTCGGCCGCCGCGACGCTTTCCTCGCCGGCATCGGGCTCTTCTTGGCCGGCTGCTGCGCATGCGCCAGCGCACCGGACACCGCCACCCTCGTCGCCGCCCGGCTGGTGCAAGGCCTCGGCGCCGGGGCCATCCTGCCGATCACCCTGACGCTCTTCGGCGACCTCTACCCCGTGGCCGAGCGCACCCGCTTGCAGGGTGTCTTCTCGTTTGTCTGGGGGCTGTCGAGCCTCGCCGGGCCGCTGCTGGGCGGGGCGCTCACCGACACCCTCGGCTGGCGCAGCGTCTTCGCCATCAACCTCCCGCCCGGCCTCATCGCGGTCGCCGTCATCGCGCGGGCGGTGCCCCGCGCGCTCGGGCGGGGCGGGAAGGCCGCCGAAGGTCCCTTCGCCGGGATGGCGCTTCTGCTCCGCGATCGCACCCAGCAGGCCATCACCGCCGCTGGGCTCGGGCTCGGGGCGGCGCTGCTCGGCGTCGTCAGCTTCACGCCCCTCTGGGTCCAAGGCGTTCGCGGCGGCACCTCGGCCGACGCCGGGCTGCATGTCCTCCCGATGAGCCTCTGCTGGACGGCCGCGGCGGCGGTCGCCGGGCGCCTCATCCCCGCGCGGGGGGATCGCTTCACCGTGCGCGTGGGCGCCGTGCTCGTCGCGGTGGGCACCGCCGGCGCGGCGGTGGTCCCGGCCAGCGTCGCCGGGCTCGCGGTCTTCGGCGCCGGGATGGGCCTGCTCGTCGCCAGCTTCACGGTCGCCGGCCAGGAGGCCGCGCCCCTCGCGCTGCGGGGCCAGGCCAGCGCGCTCGGGCTCTTCGCGCGCGGGCTCGGCGGGGCCGTCGCCGTCCCCTTGCTGGGCGTGCTGGTCGGCTTCGGGCCGGAGGCGGCCGGCGGCAGCCCCAACCTGGAGGCTGGCCTCGGCCGGGCCTTCTTCGCCGTCGCCGCCTGCGCCGCCGCTGCGGCAGCGGTGGTCTTCTGGCGCTTCCCCGCGACGCGCCGCTGAGGCCCCGGCCCGTCTACTCCACCGGGGCGCCGGAGAACGAGCCGATCTCCTCCCGCCCCGCCCCGGCCGTGTCGCCGTCCTCGCCGGTGGTGGCGGCCGACACCGCGCCCAGCACCGCCCCATCCGCGGCGAACGACAGGAACAGCTCCCCCTCCAAGGAGGTCGTCCCCGCCGCCGAATGGACGGACCAGTCGTAGCCTCCCGCAAAGTCGGTGGTCGGCGCGGTCACGGAGCCCCGGGCGAACTCGTCGGAGAGCGGCAAGCCGACCGCGAGGACCATGTCCCCCGCAAAGTCAAACGCGCCATCGTCGGTGCCGAAGCCCATCGGCAGCGTGATCTCCAGGTAATCCACGCAGTCCGCGGCGTAGGCGAGGTCGGTCCCGCCGCCGCCCTCGGTGTTGGGCTCTTGGTCGACCCACACCAAGGCCGCCGCGGACGGGTCCGGGCTCAACAGGAACGGCGTCGTGCCGCCGCTCGCATAGGTGAAGGTGCCCGCGGCGGCGGCGCCCACGACCGCGAGGGCCGCGGCGGGATCGCTGCCATCGGGAGCCAGGTCCCCCGTCGCCAGCGACACGCGACGGGAGGTGCACGGCTCGTACAGCGCGTCCTCCGCCCCGTCGCCGCCGGACTTGTCGCCCGCGTCGGGCGCGCCGCAGGCGGCGGTGAG
>JBEIVK010000410.1:0-4112 GCA_040373935.1 Alphaproteobacteria bacterium | reverse complement strand
GGCGACGCGAACACCGTCCGCGGAGAGCCCGGCGCCGGCCAGGCGCCCGTCCAGCGCGACCTCGGGCACGTCCCCTGCCCAGCTCGCGTCCACCCGACCGCGGAAGCCGACCGCCCCCTGGAGCGGCGGGGCGCCGAAGCGCGCGAGGCGGTCCAGGCGAACCCCCGCGACCTCGCCGTCGAGGCGGGCGACCGCGCGCGGGATGTCGATGGTGCCGGCGAGGGCCGCGCGGCCCAGCGGGTGGTCGATGACGGCGCGGTCCAAGGACAGGACGCCCCGCTGCACCGCGCCACCGAGCACGAGGCCGTCGATGGGCTCGCCCCAGGCGACGAGGCCCTGCGCCGCGACGGTGAAGCGGGCGTCGAGGTCGTCGGGCCAGGTGGTGCCGGCGCCCTGGACCTCCCAGCGGCCACGCAGCAGCAGCGGCGCGGGGACATCGTGCAGGAGCGCGTGGAGATCCAAGGAGGCGGTGTCGAGGGTGAGGCCCCAGGCCGTGCGCGCGGCCAGGGCATCCACCTCGGCGCGAAGGGCCGTGCGGCCGACGGTGGGGCCGGAGGCCGCCCCGTCCAGCACCACCGCGGAGAGGGGGCCGCGCAACGTGCCCTCGAAGTCCAGGGCCTCGCGCAGCACGGGCGCACCGGCCAGCGCAGAGAGGTCCTCCGGATGCAGGTGGAGCTGGCGCACCACGAGCCCGAGCGCGGGGCTGGCGTCGACGCGGGCCACGCTGCCATCGACCCGCAGCACGCTGCGGCCCGCCCGGAGCCCGAGCCGCTCCACGAGGAGGGTGCCGGCGTCGTAGCGCAGCGCGCCTTCGGCGCGGAGCGGGAGCGAGACCGGCGCACGCAGCCCAGCGTCGAAGGACGAGAGCGCGACATCGACCCGGCGCCCCTCGCCGGAGAGGGCGGCGTCCAGCCGGGCGCCGTCGAGGGCGAGCACGTCGCCCGCGGGGCCGCGCAAGCGCAGGGCGTCGACCTGCAGGGCGATGTGATCCACCGAGACCGGCAGCGGCAAGCCAGCCCACGGGCCCTCTGCGGGCGGCTCCGCGGCGGTGGCCGGCGGGAGCAGCGCCGCGACATCCCAGACCCCGGCGGCGTCTTGCGTCAGGTCCACACGCACGCCCCGCGCGGCGACCACCGGCACCCGCAGCCGCCCGCTCCACAGCGCCGCCGGGTCCAGCTGGACCTCCACGGCGCCCACCTCAACCAGCGCCGCGCCGGACGGCGCCTCCAGGCGCACGCCGTCCACGCGCACGCGGGACCAGAGGTCGGTCTCCAGGGCGCCGATGCGCACGGCCCCCTGCGCCAGCGCCGCGGTCGCCGCCCCCTCGGCCTGGGCGCGCAGCCACTCCTGGCCCGCCGCCGTGCGCAAGACCGCGCCACCGAGGGCGAGCCCGAGCGCCCCGCCTGCCGGCAGCAGCAACCCGAGCAGCGCCCAGCGGCGCGCGGGCCGGGCGCGGGCCATCAGAACGCCTCCGACAGGCTGAAGTGCACCCCGAGCCGCGGCAGCGTCGAGAACTCGGGGGGATCTGCCACGCGCCACGCGAGGTCCAGACGGATCGGGCCGATCGGACTGCGGTAGCGCGCGCCCGCGCCCACCGTCGGCAGGACGCGGAAGGGTGTCATCGCCTCCACGCTCTCCCAGACCATGCCGGCGTCGGTGAAGACGGCGAAGCCGTACTCGTCTTGGATGTAGGCCCGGGCCTCCAGGCTGCCGAAGGCCGCCACCAGGCCGCCCACGGGCAGCAGCACCGGGTCTGCCACCGGCGGGGCCGCCCCGACACGAAACGCGCAGTCCACGCCGCTGTCCGGGTCGCAGATGTACGGCCCCAGCAGGCGCCGCGGCCACCCGCGCACGTCCGTGGACCCACCGAGGTACAGGCGCTCCGCGTAGGGCACGCGCGCACGGTCGGGCGCGCCATAGGGCTGGATGAAGCCGCCGGCCAAGCGCCCAGCGACCGTGCCCCGCGGGCGCCAGCCGAACAGCTCCCGGACCGGGAGATACGCCCGGTGGTCCGCCCATCCCTTGACGAAGTTAAAGCCGCCGCCGAACGGGCCTCCCGCCTCGTTCACCTCATACGACACCCATGCGCCATCCCGCGTGAAGAGGAGGTCGTCCCGGGTGTCGAAGGTGACGCGCTGGCGCAGGTAGGACAGCAGGTACGGGTCCGAGAAGTCGAGGCCGAGCGGCGTGCGGCGGAAGTCGCTCTCGTCGAGGGCGAGGTCCAAGTAGTCGAAAAAGCGCAGCCGATAGGACAGCTCCGCGCTCCACGCCTCTCCCAGCCGCCCCTTGATGCCCGGCGACACCTCGGGCGTGCGAAAGCGGTAGCCCTGCTCGACACCCTGCTCGAAGCTCAGCTCCAAGCCCGACTCCCAACCAGGCGCGGGCAGACGGGGCACGTTGAGCGCCGCGCGGACCAGCGCGGTCGGGCCGGCCGTCGACGTCGCCTCGACGAGCCCCGCGGCGCTCACGTCCTCCACGTTCGCGAGCTGGATGACCGTCGTGTACCCACCGCGGGTTTGGAGGTCCAGGCGCACGAGCTCCCGCAGGATGTTCAGGTGCTGGAACTCGGCGGAGGCGTGGATGTCCTGCTTGCCGCTCTCGAACAGCAAGCCGGCGCCCAGGCGCAGCTGGCGCGGCTTGGACGGCGCGAGGTCCACCCGCACCGGCACGATGTCGCCCGCGGCCGCGCTCAGCTCGGGGACCACGTTCACGACGCTGAAGACGCCGAGACCGAACAGCCGACGCTGGGTGGCCTGCAGCGTGCTCATGCGAAAGGGGCTGCCCTCCTCGAGCTCGACCTGCTCCAGCACGAGCTCCTTCCGCACCGGCAGCGCGCCCGTCACCCGCACCGGGCCGAAGCGGCAAGACGGGCCGGGATCGCCGATGATGCGCACCGCGACGGCGCGCTCGTTCGGGCGCGCTTCGATCTCGCTGCGCACGGTGGCGAACGCGAAGCCGCGCTCCAGCAGCGTGGAGAGCGTCAGGGCCTCGGCCTCTCGCAGCGCGTCGATGTCGAAGCGCTCGCCCTGCTGGATGGGCGCGCTCTCGCGGATGAGCGCAAGCAAGGGACGGCCCACGCTCTCGATGCCGACCCACTCGAGCGAGGCCACCGTGCTGGGCGGCCCGGACTGCACATCGCCGCGGACCTCGACGATCGCGGGCCGCTGGAAGGGCCCCCACGCGCGCGCAGGGCGGAGCGTGCGGACGTCCCAGCTCAGGACGCGGGCGTCGAAGTAGCCGTGGTGGGCGTACCAGGTCTCGATGCGCCAGGCGTCCAGCTCGAGCGTGTCGCGGTCCAACAGCACCCGGCGCTGCCGGGGCTTGACCAGCCACGAGAAGCGCGGGCTCTGCCCTTGCTCCATCGCCGAGCGCAGGCTGTAGTCGCTCGTCCCCGAAAACACCTCGAAGGCCGAGCCGTTCTTTCCGTCGGCGTTGCCGTCGAAGCGGACCCGCGCCACCGCCTCGCTGCCGGGTGGCGGCGGAGGCACGCGACGAGCGGCGCACGCGCCGGCCACCGCGACCCCCACACCCAGACAGCCGACGCGCGCGGCCGCCCGGCAGCCGGACAGATCCCAACCCATGCGCCCACCGTATCTGTCTGCGTGGGCCGGCGCGAGGGCTTGACGCCCCCCCGGGTGGCCCGTTATGGCGCGTCGTCTGCCCGACCCTCGGGCGCCCTCCCCGGAGTTCCCATGGCGAAGAAGAACGTCGCCCGCACGGTCATCCACCTGGAATGCACCGAGAGCCGCGGCACCGATGTGGTTGGCATCAGCCGCTACACCACCACCAAAAACAAGAAGACCACCCCCGGCCGCCTGGAGCTGCGCAAGTACAACAAGTACCTCCGCCGCGTCACGGTGCACCGCGAGATCAAGTAGCGCTCCGCGCTCCTTCGGCGCCCCGGCCCTGTGCCGGGGCGTTGTTGTTTTTGCCTCCATCGCGGCCGCTGCGCCCCTCGCCCGCGCGACCCGCCCGCTCCAGACGCGCGCGCCAAAAACACCAACCCCGCGCCGGAGACCGACGCGGGGTGGCGCGCTGACCCGGGAGCGTCAGAGCTTCTGCGAGTAGTACTCGACGACGGCCTGGGTGTTGACCGTGAAGGGCATGTCCTC
>JBEIVK010000723.1:0-2402 GCA_040373935.1 Alphaproteobacteria bacterium | reverse complement strand
GGCGGCGGGGCCGGCCGCGGATCGGCCGGCGCGGGTGGCGGCGATGGCCGCGGCGGCGGGGGCGGCGTGGCAGGCGCCGGTGGCGGCGGAGGTCTGGGCTGCACCGGCGGAGGAGGGTCGGCGGGCCTGGGAGAACACGTGCCTGCCCTGCCACGGGGCCTGGGGCGCGGGGGATGGCACGCGGGCGGCGCGGCTGAGCCCGAAGCCGGCGTCGCTGGTGGAGAGTGAGCTTCCACCCGGCGCCTTTGTGTGGGTCATCGAGAATGGCTCGCCGGGCACGGCGATGGCGGGGTTCCGTGGGCGGCTGCCGCCGAACGCGCTGCGGGCGGTGACCGCGCACGCCTTGCGGCTTCGGGCGGATGGCGGCGGCGCGCCAGCCCCTTGACGCCAGCCAAGCGGTGCGCATCCGTTCCGCCACGCGCCCGCCCGTCGGCGGCCAACCTCGAGGTCATCCATGTCGTCCTTCCGCTTCGAAGCCGATGTCCGGCAGATCCTCCACCTGGTCACGCACAGCTTGTACAGCGACCGCGAGATCTTCGTTCGCGAGCTCGTCTCCAACGCATCCGACGCGCTGGATCGTGCGCGCTACGAAGCGGCGACCCGCGCGGACTTGCGCGGCGTGGACGGCGAGCCGGGCGTGCGCATCACGGTGGACAAGGACGCCCGCACCATCACGGTGAGCGACGACGGCATCGGGCTCACCGCCGAGGAGGCGACGGCCCACCTCGGCACCATCGCGAAGTCGGGCACCAAGGCCTTCGCGGCGGCCCTCAAGGCAAAGGGCGACGAGGCCGCCTCGCTCATCGGGCAGTTTGGGGTCGGCTTCTACTCGGCCTTCATGGTGGCGGACCGCGTGGTGGTCGAGAGCCTGTCGGCGCGGCCGGAGGCGGGTCCGATCCGCTGGGAGAGCGACGGCGGCGAGGACTACACGCTGGGCGAGGGCAGCCGCACGGCGCGCGGCACGGACATCGTCCTGTACCTGCGCGAGGAGGCGGCCGAGTTCCTGGAGGCGGACCACCTGCGCGACATCGTGCGCAAGCACTCCGGCTACGTCGCGTGGCCGGTGCTGGTGGAGGGCGAGCGCGCGAACGCCGAGGCGGCGCTGTGGACCCGCGCGCCCTCCGAGGTGAGCGACGACGAGTACAAGGCCTTCTACAAGAGCGTGTCCGGCGACTGGCAGGAACCGCTGGGCTGGTTGCACATCCGCGCCGAGGGCACCTTCCAGTACCAGGCCGTGCTCTTCATCCCGAAGACGCGCCCCTGGGAGATGGACCGCATGGACTACAAGGTCGGCGTCCAGCTCTTCCAGAAGCGCGTGAAGATCCTGGACCACGCAGACGCGCTGCTGCCCCGCTACCTGCGCTTCGTGTCGGGCGTGGTGGACGCCCCGGAGCTGGACCTGAACGTCTCCCGCGAGCTGCTGCAGCAGACGCCGATGGTCACGAGCATCAAGAAGCAGCTCACCAAGCGGCTGCTCAAGAAGCTGGCCGAGCTGGGCCGCACGGAGGGCGACGCCTTCTCGACGGCCTGGAAGGAGTGGGGCCACATCCTCAAGGAGGGCGTCCACGAGGATGCCGACCAGCGTGATCTTCTCACGGAGATCGTCCGCTGGCCCACCACGACGAGCGAGGGCGCGCTGCGCACCCTCGCCGACCTCGCGGCGACCAAGAAGGACGGCCAGGACGCGCTCTGGTACTACTGCTCCGTCGACAAGGAGCGCATCGGCCAGGCGGCGGTGCTGGAGGGCTTCAAGAAGCGGGACTGGGAGGTCCTGCTGATGGCCGACCCGGTGGACGAGTGGGTGGTGATGCAGCTGCGCGAGCACGGCGGCACGCCGCTCAAGAGCGTGATGGTGGGCGACCTGCCGAAGGACGACGCGGCAGACCCGGTGGCGGACGAGGCGCGGAAGGCGGCGACCCCGCTGGTCGGCTGGATGAAGGGGGTGTTCGGCGGCTCGGTGCAGGACGTGCGCCTGTCGGCCCGGCTCACCGACTCGCCCTCCGTGCTGGTGGACGCCGAGGGCGGCGTGGGGTCCAACCTCGAGCGCATCCTGAAGGCCGCCAACCAAGACGCCCCGATGGCCCGCCGGGTGCTGGAGATCAACCCCGAGCACCCGATGGTGCGCACGCTCGCACGCCTCAACGACGACGGCGTGCCCGGGCTCGAGCCCTTCGCGCGCCTGCTGCTGGACCACGCGGCCATCGCCGAGGGCCGCCTGGACGACCCGTCCGGCTTCGCGCGCCGCTTGCAGACGGTGATGGAGAAGGCGGCCATCGGCCTGTCGGCCGGCAAGGGCGGGCCGCCCCCGGCGGTGGACCCGGAGATCGTCGGCGGCGGTTGAGCGCGGGCGGGCCGGGCCGCCGCCGGGCGGGCCTCAGCCGAGGCCGACGGCGGCGGCGAGG
>JBEIVK010000375.1:0-4396 GCA_040373935.1 Alphaproteobacteria bacterium | reverse complement strand
GCCGAGGCCGAGGCCGAGGAGTGGGACATCACGGCGGCGCACGGTCCGGTGCGCACGTGGGCGGCCACGCTGCGCGAGGGCACCTGGATGTCGGTCGACGTCCACGGGGAACGCCTCGTGTTCGACCTGCTGGGGGATCTGTGGTCCTTGCCGCTGGCCGGTGGCGCCGCCGTGCGCCTCACCAGCGGGCCCGCGTGGGACAGCGCGCCGCGGTGGTCGCCGGACGGCCAGCGCATCGCCTACGTCAGCGACACAGACGGCAACGAGCAGATCTGGACGATGGCGCCCGATGGCTCGGATCGCCGCAAGCTCACCGATGAGCCCGAGGCCCGCCTGACCGACCCGCGCTGGGACCCGCGCGGGGAGTGGCTGGTGGTGCGCCGGCGCACCGTCGACCAGCGCAGCATCGGCGTCACGGAGCTGTGGTCGGTCCACGCCGACGGCGGAAAGGGCGTGGCGCTCACCAGCAAGGACGCCCACCCGCACGCCGGCGAGAGCGCCTTCTCCGACGGCGGGCGGACGCTGTGGTTCTCGTCGCGGCGCGGCCGCTTCGAGTACGACGGGGACCCGGTGGCCGGTCTCTGGGACCTGCACACCCTGGACCGCGACACCGGCGAGCTGCGCGTGCGGGTCCATGGGCCGGGCAGCGCGGCGCGCCCGGTGCCAGCGCCGGACGGGCGCACGGTCGCCTTCGTCACGCGGGACCGCACGAAGACGGCGCTCGCCCTCGTGGACGTCGAGACGGGGCGGCGCACCGTGCTCTGGGACGGGCTCTCCCACGACCAGATGGAGGGCTTCGCGCTGCACGGCGTCTACCCGGGCTTCGACTGGACGGACGACGGCGCGGCGGTGGTGCTGTGGGCGCAGGGCAAGCTGTGGCGGGTCGGCCGCGACGGGCAGCGCGCGGAGATCCCCTTCGTGGCCGAGGGGTCGTGGGCGCTGCACGAGGTGGCGCGCGCCAAGCACGCCGTCTCCGACACCGTGCAGGCGCGGGTGCTGCGCTGGACGGCCGAGAGCCGCAGCGGGGCGCTCGCGTTCAGCGCGCTGGGGCGCCTGTATGTCGCCGAGCCGGGGGGCGAGCCCGCGGCGGTGTCGGCGGGCACTGGCTACGCGCCGGCCTGGTCCCCCGATGGCCGCACCCTGGCCTGGACGTCGTGGGTCGACTGTCCGCCGGGGGCGGGCCCCGAGGCCGCCTGCGGCGGCGCGCTGCACCTGACGTCGGGCAAGCGCACGGAGACGCTTCCCGTGCGTGGCCAGCTCCTGCAGCCCGCGTGGAGCAGCGACGGCCAGCGCCTCGTTGTGCTGCGCGGGGTGGGCGGCGGGCCCACGGTGGACCTGGGCGACGAGCCCTGGTACGAGATCGTGCTCGTCGAGAAGGCCGGGCGGTCCTGGGTGTCGCGGCGGGTGGCCGCCACCAGCCCCTCGGGCTTCCGGGCGCCGCGCCTGCACCTGCACGACGGCCGGGTGTGGTGGGCCGAGAGCCGGCCGACCGCCCCGTACATGCCCGGGGAGGCCGTGCTCGTCAGCGTCGCCCTCGACGGCACCGACAAGCGCACCCACCTCGTCGTGCCCGGGGCGCAGGAGATCGTGGTCTCGCCCGACTTCCGCCGGGTGGCCTGGAAGGCAGACCACCAGGTCCACGTCGCCGCCTTCCCGCCGGCGCGCGGGGTCACCGTGTCGGCGGACGCCCTGCCCCGCCTCACGCTGACGGAGGTCGTGGGCGACTGGCTGCACTGGTCGCCGGACGGGCGCACCCTCGGCTGGATGGTGGGTCCGACGCGGCACACGGTCCGGCTGGACGGCCTCGACGAGAAGCCGGCGGCCGACAGCGGGGCCTGGGCGCAGCGCACCCTCGCGGTGGCGGTGCCCCGGGCGCGGCCCACGGGCGTCCTCGCCCTGACGAACGCGACCATCCTCACGATGGACGGTGACACCGTGGTCGAGAAGGGCACCGTGCTCATCGACCGGGACCGCATCGTGGCGGTCGGGCCCGCGGTCGCGGTGCCGCCGGGCGCCACCGTGCGGGACCTCGCGGGCAAGGTCGTCATCCCCGGCCTCATCGATGTCCACGCCCACCTGCACTACGGCGCGGGGGACATCCTGCCCGAGTCCGAGTGGCGGTACCGGACCAACCTCGACTTCGGCGTGACGACGGTGCACGACCCGTCGGCCTCGATGGACCTCGTCTTCACCCAGGCCGAGCGGGTGGAGGCCGGGCTGATGCCGGGGCCGCGCGTGTTCTCCACGGGCTTCGTGCTCTACGGCGCGCACAGCCCGGACGGCGCCAAGACCCCGGACGCGGCGGCCGCCCGGCGGCATGTCGAGCGGCTGCAGGCGGTGGGCGCCACCTCCGTGAAGGTGTACCAGCAGAGCCGGCGGGACCAGCGCCAGTGGTACATCGAGGCCTGCGAGGCGCTGTCCGTGCGCTGCGTGGCCGAGGGCGGCGGGGACCTCTTCATGAACCTCGGCATGGTGGCCGATGGCATGACGGCCATCGAGCACGCGCTGCCGGTGGCGCCCCTGCACGCCGATGTGCGCGGCTTCTTCGCGGCCTCGCAGGGCGTCGGCGGCGCCGGGCGGGGCAGCGCCTACACGCCCACCTTGCTCGTGGCCTACGGCGGCCTCACGGGAGAGCACTTCTTCTTCCAGCACGAAAACCCGGTCAACAACGCCCGCCTGCTCCGCAACCACCCCAAGGCGGCCCTCGACGCGCGCGCCTGGCGCACGAAGATGGCCACGCAGGACGGCGACTGGAACCACGAGCAGGTCGCGCGGGACGCCGCCGCCCTCGCGCGGGAGGGCGTGCTCGTCACGCTCGGCGCGCACGGGCAGCTCCAGGGCCTCGGCGTGCACTGGGAGCTCTGGGCCCTCGCCGGCCCGGGCGCGATGTCGCCGATGGAGGCGCTGCGCGCGGCCACCGCCGGGGGCGCGGCCTACCTCGGCCTCGACGGGGAGCTGGGCACGGTGAGCGTGGGCAAGCTCGCGGATCTCGTCGTGCTGGACGCCGATCCGCGCGCCGACATCCGCAACACCGCCCGCATCGCGTTCGTCGTCAAGAACGGCGCGATCTGGGAGTGATGCGCCGGGCGGCCGCCCTCAGAGCACCCGCCGCCCGGCCAGCCGGTTGCCCACCCGGCTGCCCACCAGCAGCACGCCAAAGATGATGACGGCGTAGGCCGCGGCGTAGCCGGTGCGATGCCCGCGCGTGAAGGCCCAGCGGTAGGCTTGGCTGATGAGGATGTCCGTCGCGCCGTCCGGCTCGCCGGCGCTCACGAGGTAGATGACGTTGAACATGTTGAAGGTCCACACGCTGCCGAGCACGATGGCGGGCAGCAGGGCGGGCTTCAGCAGGGGCAGCGTGATGTGGAGGAAGCGCTGCCAGCCGCTCGCGCCGTCCACCTCCGCCGCTTGTTCGAGGTCGCGCGGGATCGATTGCAAGGCCCCCAGCGTCACCACCATCATGAAGGGGAAGCCGAGCCAGGTGTTCGTCGCGAGGTTGGCCGCGAAGGCGGTCGAGAAGGACGAGAACCAGCTCACCGGCTCGACGCCCACGAGGCCGAGCAGCGCGTTGACCGCGCCAAACTGCCGATGGAACATGCCCTTCCAGATGAGCGCCGTGATGTAGTTGGGCACGGCCCACGGCAGGATGAGCAGCACGCGGAACACGCCGCGCAGCCGCACCCACGGCTCGCGCAGCAGCAGCGCCAACCCGAGGCCGAGCCCGGTGTGCAGCACGACGTTCGCCGCCGTCCAGCCCACCGTGACGAGGAGGGTGGTCCAGAAGTTGAGCGGGCTGCCGAGCGGCCAGTCCCGCGAGAACAGGATGTCGGCGAAGTGCGCGAGCCCGACGAAGGTGAACGCGTGGCCGTCGGTCTCGAACAAGGACACCGCCGCGCCCACGAGGAAGGGCAGCACCACCAGCACCGCCATCGACAGGGCCGCCGGCGCGACCGCGGCGTACGCGAAGCCATGCGCCACCACGGCCTTCCGATGCCGCGCGAGCTGTACGCCGAGCGCGCCCACCCCCGCGAGCCCGAGCAGGCCCGCGCCCACCGCCCACGGCAGCGGGTTGGCCGGGGCGGGCGCCGGCCGGTTGAGCGCGCGCCACTCCGTCATCGCGCCGGCGAGGGCCATCTCGGGCGTCGTCGCCCCGCGCATCGCCTTGCGCAGCCCCCGCGCGAGCGGCTCCCAGGTGGTGGCCATCGCCGGGGTGTTGGGCATCGGCACCGTGCTGTCGAGCTGCGCGCGGAATGCCTGCTGCACGGGATCCTGCGCGACCTCGGGCAAGTCGTAGGTGGCGAGCGTCGCGACGGACTGCCCGCCGTCCACCGCGCGGCCCCGCGCCCCCTCCGGGCTGGCGAGCCAGGCGGCGAGGGCCGCCGCCGGCCCGGGGTTG
>JBEIVK010000425.1:0-3990 GCA_040373935.1 Alphaproteobacteria bacterium | reverse complement strand
GGGCGGGCGGGGCCGGCGCCGGGCGGGGGCTCCGGGCCGGCGGCGGGACGGGTGTGGCCGCGACCGTTGCGGCTCTCGGCGCGGCGATCGGGCGGGCGAGCGACGCGGCGAGCAGGGCCACCGACTCGCGGTCTGCGGGGGTGACCGGCCGCGGCACCTGCACGGTTTGGGCGCGGCCGGCAGTGTCCCGCACGACGACCGTCCAGCGTTCTCCGGTGGGATGGAGGAGCACGAAGGCGCTGTTGCCCTCCGGCGGGCCCACGCGCAGGCCGGCGAGCGCGAGCGCGTCCAGCCACGGGGCGGGATCTTCCCCGGCCGGAAGGCTGGCGGGCACCAGCGCGTCTGCGCCCCAGGCAGGCCGCAGCGGCCAGCAAGCAAGGAGGGCGAGTGCGAACAGGAGGCCGCGGGTCACGGGCGAAGGGTTGCCGAAGGGAGAGGGTTCGGGAAGGTCCCGACGCGGGGTTCACAGAGGATTTGCTATGCCGCCCGACCGGTGCGGAGGCCCCTGCGACCATTCGTGACAGAAGGGCGATTGGCGTCGGAGTACAGGGGCATTCCGTAGACAAGTCGTGACAACATTCCCCGATCGTCGGGGGCGCCCTCCGGCATTTCGGCCCCTGAGGCGGCGGCCCCCGCGCTGGCGTTCTGAGTCTGTCTCCAGCACGCTCCGCTCCCCCGCGGAGCCCCCCGGGTACGGGATCACCCGGGTCAGCCGGTTCGTGGGCCGCCGCCCTCCTCTCTCCCTCGGCTCGTGCACGCCACCCGGCCTCGGTTAGGCCGCGCGCATGCTCCTCGCTCCGCTTCTCCTCACCGCGGTCGCTGCGTTCGCCGAGGACGGCGACGTCATCGCCCGTCGTCGCATCCCGTCCAGCCCCGAGGCCCTCTACGCCGCCGCGCTGGACCTCGGCGCCCACCCCACCTACTGGCCGGCGGGCTGCGTCTCCGACTGGGAGCCCGGCTCCGTCCGCAGCGGCCCGGGCGCGAGCGCCCGCCTCGTGTACCACGCAGGCCCCTGGCGCCGCCGCCTCGTTGCCACCATCGCCAAAGCCGAGGCGCCCCGCCGCATCGAGGTGGACCACCCGGGCCGAAAGGGCTTCGTCACGACGTGGTCCTTCACGCCGGCCGACACGGGCACCGACGTCGAGCTGCGGACGTGGATCCTCGCGCCGCCCAAGCCCTTTCGGAAGGCGTACTTCTCCAAGGTGCGCCCGGCCTGGGAGGCGTGCCACGCCGGGGCCCTGCAGGGGCTGGAGCAGGCCGTGCGCGCCGCCCCACAGCCCTGAGGCCGCAGCCGGGATGCCGCGTGCCGGCGCGGGGAGCCCCTGCGCCGGCGACGCGGCGCGGGATCAGGACGGGTCGGGGGCCGGGGTCTTCGGGCCCGAGGCCAGCTCCGCGGGCGGCGTGCCCCACGACGCGTCCACCGTGCCGGTGAGCGCGCCGAGGAAGGTGGCGATCTGCGTCACCTCCTCGGGCTTGAGGTCCTTGCCGAGCTGGTGCTTGCCCATGAGGCGGATGGCGTCATCGAGCGTCGCCACCTTGCCATCGTGGAAGTACGGGGCCGTCTTCTCGATGTTGCGCAGGGAGGGGGCCTTGAAGACGAACTTGTCGGCTTCCTGCCCGGTGATGCCCTTGCGGCCCTCGTCGGCCGTCTCGTAGGGGACCACCATGCCCACCTTAAAGTAGCCCGCGCCGCCCACGCCCACGCCGTTGTGGCAGGCCGTGCAGCCGGCGTCCATGAAGGCCTGCAGGCCCGTGAGCTGGGCGTCCGAGAGGGCCTTTGCGTCGCCCTTGAGGAAGGCGTCGAAGGGCGAGGGCGTGACCAGCGTGCGCTCGAAGGCGCCGATGGCCGCCGCCATGTTGTCGTAGGTGATGGCGTCCTTGGCGTCCGGGAAGGCCGCCGCGAACATCGGGCCGTAGTCCGGGATGGACTTCAGCGTCGCCACGACGGCCTTCTCGTCGGGCATCGCCATCTCGCCGGGGTTGAGCACGGGGCCCTTGGCCTGGGCCTCCACGTCGGCGGCCCGGCCGTCCCAGAACTGCGCGATGTGCAGCGCCGCGTTGAGGGAGGTGGGCGAGTTGCGGCCGCCGAGCTGGCCCTTGTGGCCCGGCGAGGTGGGCTGCCCGTCCACGCCGAACTTCGCGAGGTCGTGGCAGGAGTTGCAGGAGATGTCGTGGTTCTTCGAGAGGCGCTTCTCGAAGTAGAGCTGCTTGCCCAGCGTGACGAGGGCAGGCGACGGCGGGGCGCCGTTGAGGCCCATGTGCTCGGGCAGCGGCTGGAAAAGCGCGGCGGCGCGCGCCTGGAGGGCCGCGGCGTCCGGGCCCGCAGGGGCGGCCGGCGGCGGGGTGGGGGCGGCCGGAGCGGCCGGCGGGGCGGCGGGCTCGCCGGAACAGGCGGCGAGCAGGGAGAGGACGACGAGCGAGCGCATGGGGCTCCTCCTGAAGCTGTGCAAACACGGTATCCCACGCCGCCGGGTGGTGGAAGTCTGCACCATCACGGCGCCTTCGACGCCTCCGAAACCGCGCCTTTCAACATCACCGCGTAGCGGTAGCCCATGCCGAGATCCGCGTCGGCCGCCACCGTCGCCCGCACCGTCACCCGCTGTCCCACCGCGAACCGCTCGTCGGACTGCACCAGCACGTCGTGCGTGCCCGCCCCGGCGTCCCCCGAGCCATCCTGCAGGTGGTAGTAGTTCGTGCCGAGAATGCCCGGACTCGCTTTGACGATGGAACCGTGCACCCGGACGGACTGCCCGTCCCGCGCCGTGCGCTCCGCCCAGACCGTCCCCACCGGCACGGCGTCCGCTGGCGCCTCCGCCCGCAGCACCGCCGCCGCCGTCTCGGCGTCCACGACGGCGACATGCGCGATGTCCAGCACCTCGGGCAGCCGTGCGCCGCCGGGCCCCGGGACGTCGTGCCGCGCGGTGCCCCGGCCGAGCAGCACGTGGTCTCCCGCGGCGGCGCCGACATCCGGCACGCGCACCCAGAAGGACCATCGCGCCTCCTGCACCTGCAGCAACTGCGCCCCCGCGCCATCGGGGTGGGCCTGCTGCACCACCGCCGGCGCGACGTTGGACCAGCCATCGGGCGGCGGCTCCGTGCCTTTCGACCCGCAGCCGGCCCCCACCACGAGCCCGAGCACCCACGCATGCATGGCCGCTGGTTATCCTCTCCCACGCCCATGCGAAGCCTCCTCCCCGCTCTGCCCGCCCTCCTGCTCGCGTGTGGGGGCGGTCCCTCCTCGGCGCCGCCTCCTCCCGCCGCCACCCCGGCCGCCGCCGCGGCGTCGCCCACGCCGGCCTGGACGGTCCTCGGCCTGCCCCTCGGTGTCGCCCGCCACGCCGACATCGAGTCCTGGGCGGCCCGCCTCGCCTTGCCCGGTTGCGTTGGCGCCCCCGTGCGCACCCGCCAGGCCTGGCAGCTCCAGTGCCGCGGCGCGCTCCCGCTCGACGCCCTCGCCCCCCGGGTCGTCGCCGGCCGCTGGACCGAGCTGCTCGTCGCCCGCCCCGACGACGGCCCCGCGCACCACCTCTCGATGGTCCGCACCCACAGCCTGCCCACGTCCGCGCGCGCCGACTACGAGAGCACCCTCGCCCACCTCATCACCGTGGCCGGCGCGCCCACCGTGCGCCAAGACATCCCGCCCGGCGCCCCCCTCGACGGCGCGCCCTTGCGGTGGGGCAGCCGTTGGGTGGCCGAAGGCGGCGAGATCACCCTCACGCTCTCCCGCTTCGGCGCCGCGGGAGGCCCCCTCCTCGTCACCGAAGTCTGGGCACTGGACGTGGCTTCGGCGCGCGCAGAGCGCCCCGAGGGCCGCGCCCCCAACCCGCACCTCGCCCCCGCTCCGGCTGTGCAGCCGGCCGACGCATCAAGCGCGGCCCCGCCCGAAGGCGCGCGCTAAGAGCGCCGCCTGGGGGTGGCTGCGCAGGCGCAGGTGGGCGCCTGCCGGCCTCCGGCCGGCACCGGGTCTCTCCGCCGGGTCGCGCCGGGGGC
>JBEIVK010000737.1:0-2334 GCA_040373935.1 Alphaproteobacteria bacterium | reverse complement strand
TTCGGCCTCGGCGGCGGCGCGGTCGGCGGCGGCGGGGGCGCCGCGGAGGCGGAGGAGGGGGTCGCCGGCGGCGACGGTGGCGCCTTCGGCGACGAGCACGGCGTCCACGACGCCGCTGACCTCGACGGCGAGGGAGACGGGGCGGTCGGCCGGCTCGAGGGCGCCGGCGCCGCCGACCTCGCGGGCCGCGGGGACCGGGGCGGTGGTGCCGAGGCCGGTGGCGGGGGTGTACGCGGCCTCGGCGGCGGCGGCGTCGGCGGGGAGGACCCCGGTGAGGTTGCCGTTGCGGAAGGAGAGGCCGACGCCGGCGCCGAGCACGACGAAGGAGGCGGCGACGGTGGCGGGGAGGAGCAGGGCGCGGCGGGCGCGGGCGAGGGCGGACATCAGGCGGCCTCCGGGACGAGCCGGCCGTCTTCGATGGCGATGACGCGGTCGGCGTAGGAGAAGATGCGGTTGTCGTGGGTGACGACGAGCACGGTGGTGCCGCGCTCACGGGCGAGGCGGGTGAGCAGCTCCATGACCTCGCGGCCGGAGGTGGCGTCGAGGCTGGCGGTGGGCTCGTCGGCGAGGATGAGGGGCGGGCGGCCGGCGGTGGCGCGGGCGATGGCGACGCGCTGGCGCTGGCCGCCGGAGAGGTCGCGGGGGAGGCGGTCCACCTTGTCGCCGAGGCCGACGGCGTCGAGCTCGGCCACGGCGCGGCGGGCGGCCTCGGCGGCGGGCACGCCGGCGAGCATGAGGGGGAGGCGGACGTTGCCGGTGGCGTCCTGGCTGGCGATGAGGTTGTGGCCCTGGAAGATGAAGCCGAGGCGCTGGCGGCGGAAGGCGGCGAGGCGGCGCTCGGGGGCGGCGGTGACGTCGAGGTCGAGCACGCGGACGGCGCCGGCGGTGGGCCGGAGCACGCAGCCGAGGATGGAGAGGAGGGTGGTCTTGCCGGAGCCGGAGGGGCCGGTGACGAAGAGGATCTCGCCGGGGGCGACCGAGAGATCGATGCCCTGGAGGGCGAGGAAGGAGGTCTCGCCCTCGCCGTAGCGCTTGGTGAGGCCGCGGGCCTCGATGGCGGGGGGGCTCAACGGAACACCATGGCGGGCTCGAGGCCGCGGAGGCGGAGCAGGGCGAGCACGCTGGCCGAGATGCAGACGAGGAGCATCAGGGCGGGCGCGCCGAGGATGAGCCAGGGCGGCAGGATGACGGCGAGGGCCGGGCTGCGGATGGCCCCGGCGAGCGCCCCGGCGAGGAGGAGGCCGAAGCCGGCCCCGGCGATGGCGTAGCCGGTGGCCTGGAGCATCAGGATGACGGCGAGGTCGGCGGTGGTGGCGCCGATGGCCTTGAGCATGCCGAACTCGCGGAGGTTGTCCACGACGCCCGAGAACATGGTGAGGCCGACGATGACGAAGCCGACGATGAGGCCGAAGACGGTGCTGGTGCCGAAGCTCGTGCCGATCTGGGTCTGGGTGAGGAGGTAGTTGACGATGCGGTCGTGGAAGGTCTGGCGCGTCATCACGTCGGTGTCGGGCAGGGCGGCCTGCAAGGCGGCGACGACGGTGGCGGCGTCGGCGCCGGGGGCGAGGCCGACGAGCACGAAGTGCGGGTCGCGGTCTGCGCGGTTGAAGAGGCGCAGGGCGTGGTCGAAGTCGGTGAACGCGAAGGTGGGGCCGAAGGGCTGGAGGCCGGCGGTGAAGCCGACGACCTGGACCTGCTTGCCGTTGATCTCGCGGACGGAGCCGAGGTCGGTGCCGCCGTGGCGGGCGCGGTCGATGGTGTCGAGGAACACGGTGCCCGGCTGGCGGAGGGCGGCCGGGTCCCCGGCGGCGACGTTCCAGGGGCCGCCGCGGCCGGTGGCGGCGTCGAAGCCGAGGATGCGCACGGGCTCGGCGCGGCCGCCCTCCACGACGATGGGGGCGGTGGCGAACAGCAGCGGGTCCGCCCACGCGACGCCGGGCTGGGTGCGGGCGACGTAGAGGGTGCGCTCGGGCAGGGTGGAGGCGGCCTCGGCCTGCTGGGTGTCGCGGGGGGCGACCCAGATGTCGGCCGCGACGCCGTCGGCGAGGAGGGTGTTCTTGTAGACGAGGCCGAGGAAGATGCCGAGCTGCTGCGCGCCGAGGAAGGTGGCGAAGACCACGCCGAGGAGCGCGCCGGCGAGCTTCATGCGGTCGTGGAGGGCCATGCGCACGGCGACGTCGAACAGGACGGCGAGGCGCGGCGGGATGAGGCTCATCGGCCCTCCGGCGGGGCGAACAGGGGCAGGCCGGCCGCGAGGCGGAGGTCCTCCACGGCGAGGGCGGCGCGGGCCTCGGCGCGGGCGGCCTCGACGGCGGCGCGCCGGGCGGCCTCGAC
>JBEIVK010000892.1:0-1789 GCA_040373935.1 Alphaproteobacteria bacterium | reverse complement strand
GGCGCGCCCGTCACCTTCGCGTCCGGCGCCGGCGTCCCGCCGGACCCGCCCGCCCAGCTCGCCGCCCAGGTCCCCGCCCTCGTCGCCGCGCTCGAACGGTCTTCCGGCGGGGCGGCGGCCGCCGGGCCGCCCGGTTAGGCGCTGCGCCGGAGACTCTCATGCCCTTCACGGCCCGCCTCGACGCTGCCCTCGCCCTGCCCGTGGGCGCCCGGCTCGGCCCCCTCTGCGCCCTCGGCCGCGATCTCCTCGCCGCGCCCCCGGACGCCGCCCCGGCCCCCACGCGCGCCGGCCTGGTCGACGGCCTGGTTCACCTGCTCGTCAACTGCATCGGCAGCGCCCGCGAGCGGCTGGAGCTGGGCGAGGTCCTCGGGTTGCTGGGCGATCCGCGCCTCCGCACCCCGGCCGACGACGACTACTGGGCCACCGTCACCCTCGAAGACGGCTCGCGCCTCCAGGTCGGCCGCTTCCCGGTCACCACCGCCGAGTTCACCGCCTGGATCGCCTCGGGCGGCTACGACGCCCCCGCCGCGTGGTCGGCGGGCGGGCAGGCCTGGCGCGCCGCCGGCGCCCCGCCTTGGGCCGCGCTCGCCCAGGATCCGAAGGCCGCCGTGCTCACCGTGCCCAACCAGCCGGTCGCTGGCCCGACGTGGTGGGAGGCCGAGGCCTACGCCCGCGCCCACGGCGCCCGCCTGCCCTCCCGCGACGAGCGCCTGGACATCGTGCGCGGCGCCGAAAAGCGCCCCTACCCCTGGGGCAGCCCCTTCGGTGATGGCAACGCCAACACCCGCGAAGAAGGGCTCAACCGCCCCTGCGCCGTCGGCCTCTACCGCTTCGACCGCACGCCCGAGGGCATCTGCGACCTCGCGGGCAACATGGCCGAATGGCTGGCCGACGAGGCGGGGGATCGCCGGATGCTCCACCCGGGCTCCTGGGCGCGCCCCAGCATGGCCGCCTGGTCCAAGGCCATCGAGCTCGCCCCCGCCGACGAGCGCTCGGCCGACGCCAGCTTCCGCCTCGTGCGGGCCGGCTGAGGCGCGCGCCGTGTCCGGGCCGCTGCCCCTCGACGCCCTCATCGACCGGCGGGATGCCGCGTGGCCGGCCTTGCGCGACGCCCTCGCCGGCGCCGCGTGGCCCGTGCAGCTCCTCCCGGCCACCCCCGCCGACGCAGACCGCACGCTGCTCGCCCTGCAGGTCAGCACGCGCACCCTGCTCGGCACCGTCGCCCACCGCACCGGCGGCATCCTCGTCGATGGCGGCTGGCTGCGCATCCTCGGCTCTGGGCACCCGCGCCTCCCCGGCTCCCTCGCCGACTGGAACGGCCTCGGCCGCGGCGTGCGCATGGTCGCCGGCGCCCTCGTCGTCGCCCACGACGCCGTGGGCGGCCTCTTCGCCGTCAACGCCGGCGGCCTGCCCGGAGACGAAGGCGCCGTCTCCTACTTCAGCCCCGAGCTGCGCGCCTGGGAGGAGATCTCCCCCTCCTACGTCGATTTCCTCGGCTTCGCCCTCGACGGTGACTTGCCCTCCCTGGCCAATCCCCTGCGCTGGCCCGACTGGGAAGACGACGTCGCCGCCCTCCACGGCGATCAAGGCGTGCTCTTCTGGCCGCCGCCCTGGTACGGCCCGGGTTGGGACGCCGCCGACGCCGAGCGCACCGTCCTCCCCATCCAAGAGGTCGTCCAGCGCGTCTTCACCGGCGCCCCACCCGACCGTGCGGCCCACTGAGCCGCGCGGGCCTGCCGCGCCCGGTCCCGGGCGTGGGGGCGCCCGCCGGCCTGCGGCCGTCGCCGGG
>JBEIVK010000371.1:0-4429 GCA_040373935.1 Alphaproteobacteria bacterium | reverse complement strand
GTGGCGGCGTCGGGGGGCATCACGGCGTTGGGCGACACGCTGTTCCCTGACGGCAGCCTGTCGGAGGGGCTGGCGCAGGACTTCAGCCCGACCGCGCACCTGCTGGTCCGCTTGCGCGTGCTGCACCCCGTCCTCGCGATGGGCACGGCGCTGCTGGTCGCGGTGGCGGCGGCGGTGCTGGCGGTGGCGCGGCCGGTGGCGCGGCCGGCGGCGGCGCTGGTGTTGGGCCTGGTGGCCGCGCAGGTGGCCTTCGGGTGGGTCAATCTCCTGCTGCTCGCGCCGGTCTGGGGGCAGCTCCTGCATCTGCTGGGCGCAGATCTGCTGTGGGTGGCGTTTGTCTGGGCGGCCGCCCGGGCCCTCGGTGCGTCGGCTCCTGCGGGGGCGCGCGCCCCTGTCCCGGCGGTTCCGTGACGGCGCCGGGGCCGGCGGCCGGGCGCAGCCTGCACCGGGGTGCGGCGCGGGGGCGGCACGCCGCCGGGCAGCTGTTCGCGGTGGAGGCGCGGGGGCCGACGGGCGTTTCGGACATCCTGGCGGTGGAGGTGGACTTGCCCGGCCTCGTCGGGGGCAGCGGGCAGGAAGCGATGGAGGCGGCGGTCCGCAGGCTGGCGTGGCTCTCGGCGCCGGGCGTGCTCGCGGTGCGCGAGGTGCGCGGGCACGAGGGGGGTCTGCTGGCCTTGATGGGCGGCGCGGCGGGCGGGATGCTCAGCGGGTTCGTGGGCGATGAGCCGCTTCCGCCGCGGGTGGTGGCGGGGCTCGGCGCGGAGATCGCCGATGTGCTGGTCGGGCTGCACGGGGCGGCGCCGCCCGGGAGCATCCGGCCGGCGGGGCTCTGCGCGGTGGGATTGGGGGCGTCGACGCTGCTGCTGGCGTCGGACGGCACCGTGCGGCTCGTGGGTTTTGGGCTGGAGCGCGCGGCCATCCTGCCGGGGTCCGATGCTGGCACCTCGCCCGAGCGGCGGGCCGGAGAGGAGCTTCCGCCCGGCGATGTGTATGCGCTGGGCGTCTTGCTGTTGGAGGCCTTGGCCGGTGCGAACCCGGGCCCCTTCCCCGACGCAGACGCCGCCGAGCACGATGCGGCCGTCGCGCGGGCGCTCGGGCTCGTGGACGCGCTGCCGCCGGCCTTCTCGGGGCTCATTCAGGAGATGCTCGCGTTTGACGCCGATGCCCGCCCGACGCCCCGCGAGTTGGCGCGGGCGCTGCGCGCGCTGGGGCCCGCGATGCCCGGCCCGTGGCTGTCGTCCTGGGCGGCGGATCGGGTCCCGGCGGGGGCCCCGCTGCGGGTGGCGCCGGCCGAGCCTGCCCCGGCCGCGGCGCCGGCCCCCGTCGAGGACGCCAGCCGCACCCGCCCGGCCGAGCCGGCGGTGGAGTCGCTTCGCCCGCTGCAGAAGCGCGGGGGGGCGACGGCCGGGGACATCGCGCGCGGGTCCTTGGTGGTGGTGGTGGTGCTGGCGCTGGTGGCGCTCGGCGGGGTCTTCGCGACGCCGGTGGTCACGCGCTGGTGGATCGACAACCACGGACCGATGGACATGGCCTCGGTGCCGACGGAGCTGGACGGGCCGCCCGATGTCGCGGCGGTCGGCGCGGGCGCGGGGCCCGGGGATGCGGCGCCTCGGGTGGTCGTGCAGGACCCGAACGCCCCCATCGCGCCCGACCTCACGGCCGACATCACGCCGGACCTCACGCCCCCGGACGCGCCCTTCACGCCCGGCGCCTTCGCGCTGGCCCAGGCGAAGGACCACCCGGTCGTCGTGCCCATCCCCGCGGTGGAGCCCGAGGTCCTCCCGCCCGCGCCGCCGCCGCCGGCCCCCGACCCGGCGGCCACCTTCGGGAAAGACCCCGAGCCCGTGGACCCGGCGCTTCCGCCCGTGGAGCTGACCGTCGAAACCCCGTTGGCCGAGCGGACGACCGTGGTCTGCGCGGGGGGCCTCCGCCTGACGGGGGGGGAGCGCGTGTACGGCGCCGCGGTGCCGCCTGGGCGCTGCGACGTCGAGCGGCGGGGCCCGGAGGGGCCGGCCTGGGGCAGCTTCCGCCTCGGGCCCGGGGAGGCGCGGGTGACGTGCCGGGTGGTGTTCGTCGGTCAGCTGCGCTGCAGCACGTAGGCGCCCCCGGCCGGTTAGTTCCCCCGGCCGAGGTGACCCGTGGCGGACCGCGCCTTCTCCGTGCCGCTCGAGATCGATGGGCGGAGCCTGACGCTCGCCGATGTGGCCGCCGTCGCCCGCGCCGGGCGCGCGGTGGCGCTGGCCGCCGACGCCCGGGCGCGCATGGTGCACAGCCACCGGCAGGTGGTCGCCGCAGGGGCGTCGGGCCGCCCGGTCTATGGGGTGACGACGGGCTTCGGCAGCCTCGCGCGCGTGAGCATCGCCCCCGAAGACCGCGCGCGGCTCTCGCTCAACCTGCTGCGCAGCCACGCGGCCGGCGTCGGCCCGTCCCTCCCGGTGGACGTCGTGCGCGCGATGATGCTGCTGCGGGCCAACGCGCTGGCCCGGGGGGTGTCCGGATGCCGCCCGCTGCTCGTGGACACCCTCTGCGCCATGCTCAACGCCGGCGTGGTGCCGGTCGTGCCCTCCCAGGGGTCCTGCGGGTCTTCGGGGGACCTCGCGCCTCTCGCGCACCTGGGCCTCGTGCTCGCCGCCGGCGATCACGTGTGCGCCGCGGTCGTGGGCGGTGAGGTGCTGCCCGGCGCCGAGGCGATGGCGCGGGCCGGCATCCCGCGGGTGGAGCTGGAGGCCAAGGACGGCCTCGCCCTCACCAACGGCGCGCAGCTCACGACGGCGCTGGCGGCGCTGGCCTGCGAGGACGCCTGCCGCCTGTTGCGCCAGGCCGAGGTCGCCGCGGCGCTCAGCATCGAGGCCTTGCGCGGCTGCTCGCGGGCCTTTCATCCCGCCGTCCACGCCGAGCGTCCCTACCCGGGCGCGCGCGCGACCGCGGCCAACCTGCGCGCCCTGATGGCCGGCAGCGCGCTCGTCGACAGCGTGCCCGGCAAGGTCCAGGACGCCTACTCCCTCCGCTGCACGCCCCAGGTGCTGGGCGCGGCGCGGGACGCCGTGGCCTTCGCCCGCGGGCAGGTCCGCATCGAGATCAACAGCGCGACGGACAACCCGCTCATCCTCGGGGACCCGGGGCCCGCCCCCGAGGGGTTCGCCCACGACCCCGAGAACCCCGCCTTCTCTGCGGGGGCCTTTCACGGCGAGCCGGTCGGCATCCCGATGGACCTGCTGAAGATCGCCGTGGCGGAGGTGGCGAGCTTGGCGGAGCGCCGGCTGTACCGGTTGACGACGGGCACGCTCTCGCACCGGCTGCCGCCCGGCCTCGCGCACGCAGACCGGCCGGCCCTCGGGCTGATGCTGCCGCAAACGACGGCGGCCGCGCTCGTCAGCGAAAACAAGGCGCTGGGATGGCCGGCGTCGCTGGACAGCATCCCCACCTGCGAGGACCAGGAGGACCACGTCGCGATGTCCACGACGGCCGCGCGCCGTGCCGTGGAGGTGCTCGCCAACAGCCGGCGCGTGCTCGCCGTGGAGCTGCTCGGCGCGAGCAACGCCCTGCGCTTTCGCGTCGAGGCCGAGCCCGGCTTGCGCCTGGGCGCCGGCACGGCGGTCGCCTGGTCCACGGTCTGCGCCGCGCTGCCGCCGCCGCGTCCCACCGGGACTCCCGCCGAAGACCTCGCGGCGCTCGATGCGCTGCTCCAGGGCGACCGCCTCTTCGCCGGTTTGCCGCCGCTCCTGCCGGTGGGCGCAGCCCCGCCTGAGGGCCACTGATGTCCACCCTCGCCCCCGTGCGCCTGGATGGCCAGGGCCTCACCCCTGCCGGCCTCGCCGCCATCGCCGCGGGCGCCCCCGCCGTGGCGTGCCCGGTCGCCCTCGCCGCCCTGGACGCCGGCCTCGCCGCCGCGCCCCCGGGCCCCTCGGTGTTGGAGGCCAAGCGCCGCCTGCTCGTCGGGCCCCATGCGGACGGCCTTCCGGCGGACGACCTCCCGCGCGCCTTTTTGCTCGGGCATTGCGCCGGGGTGGGCGAGCCGCTGCCCGCCGGGGTGGTGCGCGCGGCCGTCGCGGCGCGTGCGAATGTGCTCCTGGGCGGCGTCTCCGGGGTGCGCGGCGTCGCCGTCCAGGCCCTGCTCGCGGTGCTCGACGGGCCGCTGCCGGTCGTGCCGTCGCAGGGAAGCGTCGGCGCGGCCGGCGATCTCGCGCCGATGGCCCACATCGCGGTGGCCGCCTGCGGCTTCGACGGCGGCCCGCGCCGCTTCGCGCCCACGCCCAAAGAGGCCCTGGCCTTCATCAACGGCGTCTCGGTCTCGGCCGCCCTCGCCGCGGTCGCCGTCACCCGGGCCCGCCGCGTGCTCGACGCCGCCGCGCTGGCCTTCGCCTGCACGATGGAGGCGACGGGCGCCGATCTCGGCCTGCTGGACCCGCGCGCCCACGCCGCCCGCGGC
>JBEIVK010000289.1:0-5275 GCA_040373935.1 Alphaproteobacteria bacterium | reverse complement strand
TTCCGGCGAGCACCGCGGCTGCGTGGTACAGCACGGCGTCCGCCGGCCGCGGGAACGCAGACCACCCCAGCGCCTCGGCCAGGGCCCGCGCCGCCTCCCGCGCGGGCGGGTCCCCGTCCACCGCGGCCGGGATCGGCCCCGACGGGGGGGCCGGCGGCCGGGAAGGTCATCAGCGGGTGCAACACGCCGGCTGGCGCGTGCGGCCGCAGCACGTCCACCGACGAGGCCCCGCTGGCGTGAAGGAGGATGGGCCCGCGCGGGATCTCGGCCGCGACCTGGGCGAGCGCCCGGTCCGGCACGCAGAGGTACACCCAGGCCGCCGCCGCGGGCACCGGCTCGCCCCGCCCCACCGACGACGCGGGGTGCCCCGAAGCCCGCAGCCGCCGCAAGACCCAGCGGCCGAGGCGGCCGCGCCCGACGATGGCGATCGGGGGGAGGGTCTCCATGGGCGGCCAGCCTCCAGCGACCCGGTGCTATCCTGCGGCGCCATGGACGCTCCCCTGCTCGTCGCCCGGTCTGGGCGCACCCTCACCCTCACCATCAACCGCCCCGAGCGCCGCAACGCGCTCTCGCCCGCGCTGGTCGCTGGGCTCACGGCCGCCGTCGCGGCGGCCGCAGACGACGCGGAGGTCGGTTGCATCGTTCTGCGCGGGGCGGGCGGTCGGTTCTGCGCCGGCGGCGACCTCGGCGGCGAGGGGCTCGCGGATGGCGGGGTGCTCGCCCGGGAGGCGGCGGCGCGCGCGTACGCGGACTTGCTGGACACGGTGGTTCGCTCCCCCGTGCCGGTCCTTGCGGCGGTGGCGGGCGACGCGCTGGGCGGCGGGCTCGGCCTCGCGGCGGCCTGCCACCTCGCGATCGCCGGCGACGACGCGCGCTTCGGCACGCCGGAGCTGAACCTCGGCCTGTTCCCCATGGTGATCGGGCCGCTGCTCGCGCGGCACCTGCCGCCCCACGTCCTCCACGCGATGATCCTCCTCGACCGCCGCATCGGCGCAGACGAGGCGCTGCGCTGGGGCTTCGTCGGCGAGGTCTGCCCGGCGGGCTCGCTCGACGCCCGCGCCGAGGCCCTGGCGGCCCAGGTGGCAGCCCGGCCGCGCGGCGTGGTCGGCCTCGGGCTGCGCGCGCTCGCCGAGGCGCGGGAGCTGCCGCTCACCCCCGCGATGGGGCGGATGGCCTCGGCCCTCGCCCTCAACCTGCTGGCCGACGACGCCGCCGAGGGGCTCGCGGCCTTCTTCGGCCGCCGCCCCGCTGTGTGGACCGGGCGTTAGCCGCCTGTCCAGGAGCCCCGCATGTCGAACCCGGACGCCCCCGTCATCGTCTCCTGCGCGCTCACCGGCGTGCTCGCCAACCGCGCGCAGTGCCCCGCGATCCCGTACACGCCCGTCGAGATCGCCGAGGAGGCGAGGCGTGCCTGGGAGGCCGGCGCCCATGTCGTGCACATCCACGCCCGGGAGGACGACGGCAGCCCGTCCTGGCGGCCGGAGGTCTTCGCGGCCATCCGGGACGAGGTGGCCGCGCGATGCCCGGTCATCCTCAACTTCTCGACCGGCAGCCTGGACGACGACACGACGCTCCAGGAGCGCATGCTCACCGAGGTTCGCCCGCACGTCGCAGCGCTGAACATGGGGACGATGAACTACGCGAAGTACAGCGACCGCCGCAAGGACTTCGTCTTCGACCTCATCTTTCCGAACCCGTTCTCCAAGATCAAGCGCCTGCTCGCCGCCATGAACGCCGCCGGCGTGAAGCCCGAGCTGGAGTGCTTCGACACCGGGCACACGGCGTCCATCGCGCCGCTGGTCGACATGGGTTTGCTGAAAGGCCCCTTGGAAATCTCATTCATCACGGGCGTTCTCGGCGGCCTGCCGACGTCGGTCGAGGCGTTGCAGCTTCAGGCGATGCAGGTTCCTGCTGGCTCCACCTGGCAGGTCATCGGCATCGGGCGCATCCAGTGGCGCATGGTGGCCGCCGCGCTGGTGCTGGGCGGAAACGTGCGCGTCGGCTTGGAAGACAACTTCTACTTGCCGGATGGCACGATGGCATCCAGCAACGGCGCGCTGGTCGAGCGCGCGGTGCGCCTCGTCGGTGACACCGGGCGCCGCCTCGCCACGGCAGACGAGGCCCGCGCGGTGCTGGGGGTGGCCCGATGAGCGGCCGTCGCATCCAGCGGGTGTTCGTGGCCGACCGGGGGGAGGCGGCGCTGCGCGTTCTGCGCTCCGCCCGCGGGGCCGGGATGGAGGTCGTGGTCGCCGTGGCCGACGAGGACGGCGAGGCGGTCTGGCCGGACGAGGCGGACTTCTCGGTCTTTATTCCCCGCGAGGACGGCGTTCCCTGGCCCTCCGTCGACCGCGTGATCGCCGCCGCTGCCGACGCCGGCTGCGATGCCGTCCACCCCGGGGCTGGCGCGTTGCAGCTTCGGCCGGATGCCCCGTCCCGCGTCCACGCCGCGTCGATGGCCTTCGTCGGCGCGGGCACCCGGGGGCGCGAGCTGGGCGCAGACCGCGCCGCGCTCCGGGCCCGCTGCGCGCGCCTCGGCCTGGAGACCGTCCCGGGCGCCGGCCCGTTCACCGACCCTGCGCTCATCACCGCCTGGGTCGCGGGCGTCGGCTACCCCGTGCTCGTGAAGCACGCCCGCGCTGCCGGGGTGCGCCGCACCGTCCGCGCAAACGGCGCTGAGGAGCTGGCCGTCGCCCTGGACATCCTCCTCGGGCAAGGCCCTGTCTTTGTCGAGCGCTTCGTGGACGGCGCGCGGGAGATCGAGGTCCCCTTCCTCGTGGATGGCCACGGGGAAGGCGTCACCTTGGGCGACCGCGAGATCTGCCTGCGCGAAGGCGCGGATCGCCTGCTCGTCGAGGCGCCCGCCCCGGGGCTCAGCGCGGGGACGCGCGCGGCCATGCGCGAGGCCGTCGTTCGGCTCGCCCAGGATCTCGGCTGGACAGGGCTCGGGCTCTGTCGCTTCCTCGTCACCGCGGACGGCCATCCGTGGCTGCTCGCGGTGCGTCCCGGCCTGCAGCCTGGGGCCGCTGCGACGGAGGCCTGCCTCGGGGTGGACCTCGTGGACGCCGAGCTCCGGCTCGCCGAGGGCGACGCGCTCGGCTGGTCCCCGGCCGACATCGGGCCGGAGCGGGTGGCGCTCGCGATCGCCGCACGGGCGGCGGTCGCCGACGAGTCCCGGGTGGAGGGCATCCTCGTGGACCCGGGGTTGCGCTTTGACTCCGCCGTGGTGGCCGGCGATCTCGTCGTCCCTGGCGAGGCGCTCGGCACGCTGGTGGCGACGGGCCCGACCCGCCAAGCGGCCGTCGTGCGGGCGCGGGCTGCGCTGGACACCTGGCCGACGGTGGGCGTCGAGCCCGCGGTGGCCGCGGTCGTCCGGTTGCTGGAAGATCCCCGGTTCTGGCGGGCCCCCCTCGACCGCGAGGCGGCCGCGGCGGTGGTGGCCGACGAGCCGCCCGCCCTCGACCCGGCCCGCGTCGTCGATTGACACGGCGGGGCCCGGCCCATAGGCGGCCCCCATGAGCGACTTCAAGCGCGCCGACCGCGTGGCCGGCGAAGTGAGCGCGGCGCTCTCCCAGGTCCTCCTCGAGGGCCTGCGGGATCCCCGCGTCACCCCCATCAGCATCACCTCGGTGCGCATGAGCGACGACCTGCGCGTCGCCCGCGTCAACTTCACGCCGCTCGGCGGGGTCGGCGACGCCAGCACCATCCGCGCAGGCTTGGAGGCGGCCGCCGGCTTCCTTCGCCGCGAGCTCGGGCAGCGCCTGCGCCTGAAGTACACGCCGGAGCTGCACTTCCACCCGGATGAGTCCGTGGGCCGCGCGGTCGCGCTCACCGCCCGCCTGGAGCAGATGGAGGCGGCCCGCAAGGGCCGAGACGACGCATGATCGCGGGCTTCCTCGTCATGGACAAGCCGGTCGGCATCACCAGCCACGATGTCGTCGCGGTGGTGCGGGCGGTCACCGGGGTGGAGAAGGTGGGCCACACGGGCACCTTGGACCCCTTCGCCACCGGCGTGCTGCCGCTCGCCCTCGGGCCGGCCACGCGGCTCATCCAGTACCTCGACGAAGACCACAAGGTCTACGACGCCACCATCCAGCTCGGCGTTGCCACCGACACGGGGGATCCGACGGGCAGCGTCGTCGCCGAGGCGCCAATCCCCTCGCTCGACGAGGCGCGCATCGACGCCGTCCTCGACGGCTTCCGCGGCCCTCGCATGCAGGTTCCGCCGCGTCACTCCGCCGTCAAGGTCAAGGGGAAGCCGCTCTACGCCTACGCCCGCGCTGGGCAGGAGGTCGAGGCAGCGGCCCGGCCGATCCGTGTCGACGCCGTGCAGCGGCTCTCCTTCGACGGGAGCGCCCTCGCGGTGCGCATCATCTGCGGGCGTGGCACCTACGCGCGCGTGCTGGCCGAGGAGATCGCCGCGGCCCTGGGCACGGTGGGGCACCTGTCCGCCCTGTCCCGCGCGGAGAGCGGGCGCTTCGCCCTCGGCGACTCCCTGTCCATGGAGCAGCTCTCCGAGATCGCGGCCGGTCGCCCGGACTGGGCGGTGGCGCTGCGCCCCACCCGCGGGGGCGAGCGGGTGCGGTGGGCCCCGCGCGACGACGTGCGGTCCGCGCTCGCCGCGCGCCTCGTCTCCCCGGCCGACGCGGTGTCGCACCTGCCGGCCGTGGAGGTCCCCGCGGCGCTGCGCGCCCGTTTGCGCAGCGCCCCGGACGCGCCGCCCGGTGCCCCCGCGGCGGGGCGGGCGCGCGTGCTCGTCGGTGGCGAGCTGATCGGCATCGTCGAGAGCGGCCGTTGGCTCATGCGGATGGGAGATGCCTGAGGCGCTGGCCTGGGCGCTCGGCGACGCGGCCGCCACCGGGGCCTTTGGGGAGGCGCTCGGGCGCGCGGTGGATCCGCCGGCCTGCGTGCTGCTGCGCGGGGGCCTCGGCGCCGGCAAAACGACGCTGGCGCAGGGCGTCGGGCGCGCGCTCGGCCACGGCTCCTTGACCAGCCCGACCTTCGCCCTGCTGATGGAGCATCCGGGGGCCGTGCCCGTCCTCCACGTTGATCTCTGGCGGCTCGACGCGCACGAACTGCCCGGCGTGGGCGTCGAGGAGGCCCTCGAGGGCTGGCCCGGCGTCTCCCTCGTGGAGTGGGGGGACCGCTTTCCCCACGTGTTGCCGGCAGACCACCTCGACGTCTCCCTGGCCGATGACGGCCCCGGCCGCCGGGCCACGGTGGCGGCCCGCGGCCCGCGGTCGGCGGCCGCGCTCGCGCGCCTCGCGGCAGCCCGCGG
>JBEIVK010000981.1:0-1584 GCA_040373935.1 Alphaproteobacteria bacterium | reverse complement strand
CTCCTGCTTCACCCGATCCGGGGAGGCGCCCTCCTTGTCGATCTTGTTGATGGCCACCACGATCGGCACCTTGGCGGCCCGGGCGTGGCTAATGGACTCCAGGGTCTGGGGCCGCACGCCGTCGTCGGCGGCCACCACCAGTACGGCCACGTCGGTCACCTTGGTGCCGCGGGCCCGCATGGCGGTGAAGGCTTCGTGGCCGGGGGTGTCGAGGAAGGTGATGCGGCGTTGCTCGCCAGCATGGGGCACCTCCACCTGATAAGCGCCGATGTGCTGGGTGATGCCCCCGGCCTCGCCGGCGGCCACACGGGTTTTGCGGATGGCATCCAGCAGGCTGGTTTTGCCGTGGTCCACGTGGCCCATCACGGTCACCACGGGGGGGCGACGGATCAGGTGAGCCAGGTCGCTCGCCTCGATCATCTCCACCGTCTTGGCGGCGGCCGCCTCAACGTCGTCCTCGAGCACCGGCACGCCGAATTCATCGGACACCGTCTCGATCGCGGAGAGATCAAGGGTCTGGGTGACCGTGGCGATGATGCCCTTGAAGAACAGGCTCTTGATGATTTCGGAGCTGTCGACGCCCAGGCGGTCGGCCAGTTCCTGCACGGTGAGGTTGCCCTCCGGCACCACCAGCATTTCCGGCCGTTGGGCCTTGGCTTCCCGGGCGGCCCGCAGCTCCATGGCGCGGCGGCGCTGGCGCTGGCGGGTGGTTTCCTTCTTGCGCTTGCGCGCCACCACCGTGGGCTTCGGTTGGGCGGCGGAGACGCTGCGGGGTTTGGCGGGGCGGGCCAGGGAGGCCTGCAGCACCATCGCCTCCTGTTCGCCGGCGAACCCACCGGTTTCGGCGGTCAGCGCGTCGTCGTTCTCGCCAATGATGTGAACCTTCTGGCGCTGCTTCTGCGGCGAGCGGCTGCGCAGGGCCTCGAGCTTGGCGGAGTCGTCCCAGTCGGGGCGACGGGCCCGGCCGGGGGCCGGGGCCTGGGGCGTGCGGAAGTTGGGGCGGCGCGGTGCCGCGGGGGGCGTGGCCGTGGGGCGCAGGCCGTCTTCACCGGCGGCGGCACCATCGGCGCCGGCGGGTGCTCCTGGGCGCCGCGGCGGCGGTGCCGCTGGCCGGGCCCCGGGCTTCTGCAGCTGCATCAGCTCGCCCGGCGCCACCGGCTTGCGCATGCCGGGCATGCCCGGGCGGCTCGGGGGGGCGGGACGGGTGCCGCCGCTGGTGGGGGCGTTGCTGTCGCGGCGGATTGGTTTGCCCACCAGTTCCACCTGGGGGCGAACCGGCGGTGCGCCCGGGCGGCCCCCCTGGCCGGCGCGAATGGGGGCTGGGGCGCCGGGGCGGCTTGGCATCCCCGGCCGCTGGCTCAGGGACGGGCGACCGGAGGGGGAAGCGGGGCGGCTACCGCCACCGGCTTGACCCTGACCCTGGCCGCTCTGGGGGCGGCCCACCAGCTGGGGCCGAGCACCACCACCGGCGGCGGGTCGCACGGGGGCAGGCGCGCCGGGTCGCTGGGGTGCCGGGGCCGGCGGCCGACTGGGGGCACCGGCGATCGGCGGAGCCGGCTTACGGGCGGGGGCCGCGGCGGCCGG
>JBEIVK010000991.1:0-1564 GCA_040373935.1 Alphaproteobacteria bacterium | reverse complement strand
CGCTCAGCGGACGGAGGTCGGTGGCGGCGGCAAGGGTGGCCGCTCGGGCCCCGCCGCCGCCCCTCCCGCCGCCGCCGCCGCCTCCATGCCCGCTCAGCGGAGGGAGGTCGGTGGCGGCGGCAAGGGCAGCAAGGACGACGGGTTCACGCTCGTCGTCGGCCCTCGGGAGAAGGCGGTGGACGCGGACGCGGCCTCGGTGACGTGCTCCGAGGTCTCCACGGCCGAGGGCGGGCCGGGGCCGGGCGGGAAGTACTACGAGTGCACCAAGTGCCAGAACATGGTGCACCACCGCAGGTTTGTCAACGAGGTGCCCGACTTGTTGGGGTACGGCGCAGTCACGGAACTGATGTGCGAGGACTGCGCCGTGCGAGTCTTGGCGGGCTGCAAGGCGAACGAGGAGGGCCTCGCCGAGGCGCGGAAGCACCTGTGGGACGCGCTGAAGGAGGCCAAGATCAAGAGCCGCGCGAGGGGCTGGAGGACCGCGGTGCAGGAGCTGGGCGAGAGGCCGAAGCACATCACGAACACCCAGTGGCGCAAGGACCGCCTCGCCGTGGCCCGGGACTTCGTGTCGGCGTTCAAGACGCCGGCGTTCTTCCTGGCCTTCGACTCGTTGCTGTCGAAAACTGCGGAGCAGGCGGCCGTGGAGGATGAGGTGGCGCAGTTGCGCTGCGACCTCAGGGCGCTGACACGGGCTGGCAAGCTCTCGCCCCGCAGCGATGCTGACAGGAACCAGAAGCGGGCGGAGATCGGCCAGAAGATCGCTTCACTCATCGAGGGGATGGCGGCGCGGGAGGAAGCGGACGACGTTTTCGCCATGCACCCGGACCCGGTCGGGATGCACTCCGCCCTTCAGTACGACGACCGGTTGGGCTTCACAGGGCCGGCCAGGGAGATCCAGAAGCTGAGCGAGGAGCGCCTCGCGTGGGCGCAGGAGGCTCGGTTGGCGGAGACCATCCCAGGCAGGCGTGACGAGCACAACGGCAAGATCCCGGCCTTCGTCCGGGACCAGGTGGCCAACCTCCCCGACATGCCCGCCCCGCCGGCGCCGATCCTCCATGCCCGCTCAGCGGAGGGAGGATTGGTGCCCGCGACCGGTGCCGGCGCCGGCCTCCATGCCCGCTCAGCGGAGGGAGGACCGCCGCCGCCGCCGAACCACCCGCCGCCGCCGGACCACCCGCCGCCAGACGCGGTCAGGACGGTGGAGATCGTTGAAGGGCGCGTGGCACCGCCGCCGCCGGGCGGCGCCGCTGTCTTGGAGGCCAGGGCCAAGGGGCAGGCGCCGCTCGGCTCGGCGGCGCTCCCAGTGGGCGGGGCCGGCGGCCTGATCACAGAGCTCGAATCAAAGTTCGAGCAATCGAACACGTTCTACTGCTGCGCCCTCTGCGGCTTCTACGCGTCGTCCACGCTGTGGAAGAGGGGCTACACGACCACCAGGGAAAGTTGGGTCTGCGGGATCCAGTGGTCGGAGTTCAAAGGGGTGTTCCCAGCCGAGTACAAACAGATCATGAGGCCGGTGGCGGAGGGGGGCTTCGGCTGCGAGGATAACGCGGACAACGGGCTGTGG
>JBEIVK010000074.1:0-10868 GCA_040373935.1 Alphaproteobacteria bacterium | reverse complement strand
CGCCCGGCTTCGGGGAGAGTGTCGGGCCCGGCGGGTGCCTTGTCAACGGGCGGCGCTGGTCGGAGGGCGAGCGTGCGGCTACAAGAGGCCGCGGCTGCGGAATCCCGCGCGCGGAGGAGGCGAGGCGATGACGGCGATCGACGCGGCCCTGCCGGTGCACGTCATCCTCGGAGACGAGGCGCTGCGGGTAAAGGACGCGGAGCGCGCGGTGCTCGACGCGCTGACGGGCGGCCGCCCGGACCCGTTTCGCGTGTTCACCTGCTCGGCGGCCGAGGGCGCGCGCGGCGCCTTCGACCAGCTCCGCACGCCGTCCTTGCTGGGCGGTCGTCGGGTCGTCCTCGTGCGGGATGTGCAAGAGGCCGCGCCCGCCTTGTTGGAGGACCTCCTCGGGTGGGTGGAGCGCCCGGGGCCCGGGGCGGCGCTGGTGCTGGTCGGGGCCAAGTGGCCGGCGCCGGTGGGCGGCAAGGACTTCGGCAAGCGCATCGAGAACGCCGCCAAAAAATCCGGCGCCGTCTACCGCTTCAAGGCGGGGGACGTCCGCCCCGAAGACTTCTGCGTCGCCGCAGCGTCGGCGGCAGGCGTGGCCCTCTCTGGGGCGGACGCGCGCCTTCTCGTCGAGATCGTGGGCGGAGATCTGGGTCGTCTCAAGATGGAGATCGAGAAGTGCGCGCTGTACCTCGGCGGGGCCGGGCGCATCGACTCGGCCACCATCACGGCCCTGTGCGCGCCCGTCGCGGAGGCGTCCATGTGGTCTCTCACCGACGCCATCGTCTCGCGTGACGCCGACGCGGCGCTGGCGACCTGTCACCGCCTCCTCGACGAGACCGGCCCTGGAGGCGGCAACGTTCACGCGCTGCTGGGCCTTGTCGCTTGGCAGGTGCGCAGCCTCGTGGCGCTTCAGGGTGCGCTGCGCGCGCACGCCGAGACGCCGGCCGCCTGGCGGCGCGTGCCCTCGGACAAGCTGCGGGCGGCCGAGCGTGCGTTGCGCGAGCGGCCGATCGACACCCCGCGCCTGCTCGCCGCGCTGGTGCGGGCCAACCGCCGCTTCCACGGCGGCGGGGCCGACGAGGTGCGGGTCTTCGAGGCCCTCGTGCTGGAGCTCGTCGGCGCGGCGTGACGAGCCCGGCAGCCGTGAGCCGGGCCCCCTCCACGTCGCAAAACCCACAAAGACAGCGGGAAGCGCCAAAAAGACAGCGGGCCCCGATTGTGTCGGAGCCCGCTGGGCGTAGACCCTGGGAGGACTACTTCTGGAGGCCGTTGATCTGCACCGCGAGGCGCGACACGCGGCGAGCCGCCTGGCTCTTGTGGATGATGCCCTTCTGGGCGAGGCGCTGGATGACGCTCACCGTCTCGGGGAGGGAAGCGGCGGCGCTGGTGGCATCACCGGCGTCGATGGCCTTGCGCAGCTTCTTGATTTCCGTCCGCATCATGCTGCGGAAGTGACGGTTGCGCAGACGGCGCTTCTGGTTTTGCCGATCGCGCTTGATGGCATCCTTGTGATTGGCCACGATGACTCCGGGAAGGCGGCCGGGCAGAGGTCCCGGCTCGGACACTGCGGGCTATCGCTCCGGGTCCCGGGCGTCAAGGGCCCACGCCGGCCCGCGTTGACGCACCCCCAGCCCTCCGATATCGCCCCGCCGGGCCCTCGCGCCCGAACGGGGGCGCCCACCATGGAACTCTGCGTCATCGGCACGGGCTACGTGGGGCTCGTCGTCGGCACCTGCTTCGCGGACCTCGGCTTCTCCGTCACCTGTGTCGATCACGACCCAGACAAGATTCGCGGCTTGCAGGCCGGGCAGGTGCCCATCTACGAGCCAGGGCTGGACGGCGTCCTTCGCCGCGGCATGCGTGAAGGCCGGCTCCACTTCTCCACGGAGGGCGGGCCAGCGGTCGCCGAGGCCGACGTCGTGTTCATCGCCGTGGGGACTCCGGGCCGCGCCGACGGGTCCGCCGACCTGGGCGGTGTCTACGCCGTGTGCGACACCATCTGCGCCCACGCCCGCCGGCCCTTGCTCGTTGTCATCAAAAGCACGGTGCCGGTCGGCACCGCCGACGCTGTGCGCGCTCGACTCTCCTCCTGCAACCACATCATCGACGTCGTGAGCAACCCGGAGTTCCTGAAAGAAGGCGCCGCGCTGGACGACTTCATGCGCCCGGACCGCATCGTCATCGGGTGCTCAGACCCGCGGGCCCGAGACGCCATGTCCACGCTGTACGCGGGGCTGGTCCGCACCGGGCGGCCCATCCTGTTCATGGACAACCGCTCTGCCGAACTCGCGAAGTACGCGAGCAACGCGCTCCTCGCCACCAAGATCTCGTTCATGAATGAGCTGTCCCGGCTCTGCGAGGTGGTCGGCGCCGACGTCGAGCGGGTGCGGCTGGGCGTTGGCGCAGACACCCGCATCGGCCCTCGGTTCTTGTTCGCGGGTGCCGGATACGGCGGCTCGTGCTTCCCGAAGGACGTCGCCGCCTTGTTGCACGGGGCCCACGCGCAGGGCGTCGAGCTCGGCATCGTCCGCGCCGTGGAGCGCGCCAACGAGCGGCAGAAGCATGTCCTCGCCGAGAAGGTCATCGCCCGCTACGGCGGGGCCTTGGCCGGGCGCCGGGTCGCGCTCTGGGGAGTCGCGTTCAAGCCGGAGACGGACGATGTTCGGGAGGCTCCGGCCCTCGTGATCGCGGCCCGCTTGCTGGACGCCGGCGCGCAGGTGGTCGCGTACGACCCGGAGGCCCGTGACACGGCGGCCCGCGCGCTCGACGGCCGCGTCACCTTCGCCAGCACGGCCTTGGAGGCCGCGGAAGGCGCGCACGCGCTCGTGCTCGTCACGGAGTGGAACGAGTTCCGCAACCCGGACTTCGCGGCCCTGCGCGAACGGATGGCCGCCGCCGTGCTATTCGACGGCCGGAACATCTACGACCCGGCCCAGGTGCGCGCCGAAGGCTTCGAGTACTTCGGCATCGGCCGTCCCTGACCGCGGAGGTCCCCTTGGCAGCCCCTCAGAGCCGAATTCGAAACTTCGCGATCATCGCGCACATCGACCATGGGAAGTCCACCCTCGCGGACCGCCTGATGGAGGTGACGGGCCTGATCTCGGAGCGCGAGAAGAAAGACCAGTACCTCGACAAGATGGACCTCGAGCGCGAGCGCGGCATCACCATCAAGGCGCAGACGGTCGCCTTGCGTTGGGTCGCGCCCGATGGCGTCGAGTGGGCCCTCAACCTCATCGACACCCCGGGGCACGTCGACTTCACCTATGAGGTCAGCCGCTCCCTGGCGGCGTGCGAGGGCGCGCTGCTCGTGGTCGACGCCGCCCAGGGTGTCGAGGCCCAGACGCTGTCCAACGTGTACTTGGCGTTGGACCAGGGGCTCGAAATCCTCCCGGTCCTCAACAAGATCGACCTCCCCTCCGCAGATCCGGACGGCGTGCGCCAGCAGATCGAGGACAGCGTGGGCCTCGACACCGCGAACGCGTGCATGGTCTCTGCGAAGAGCGGTCTTGGCATGCAGGACTTGCTCGCCGCCATCGTCAAGACCTTCCCCGCGCCGCTGGGGGACCGCGAGGCGCGCCTCCAGGCGCTCATCTTCGACTCGTGGTTCGACCCGTACGTGGGCGTCATCGTGCTGGTGCGGGTGAAGGAGGGCACGCTTCGAAAGGGGGAGCGCATCCAGCTGATGACCACCGGCGCGGCCTATGAGGTCACGCGCTTGGGCGTGTTCGCGCCCGAGACGGTGGACCGCGCGGAGCTCGCCGCAGGCGAAGTGGGCTTCGTCGTCGCGGGCATCAAGAAGCTCGCGGACGCCCGCGTGGGCGACACCATCACCCACAAGGACGCGCCCGCCGCTTCGCCGCTGCCCGGCTTCAAAGAGGTGAAGCCGATGGTGTTCTCGGGGATCTACCCCGTGGACTCCGCGGAGCACGGCGCGCTGCGCGACGCCCTCGACAAGCTTCGCCTCAATGACTCGGCGTTTAACTACGAGCCGGAGACGTCCGACGCGCTTGGGTTCGGGTTCCGGTGCGGCTTCCTTGGCCTGCTCCACATGGAGATCGTCCAGGAGCGCCTGGAGCGCGAGTACAACCTCAACCTCATCAACACGAGCCCGTCCGTGGTGTACCGGGTCCGCACCAAGGAGGGCAAGGACATCGAGGTCCATTCGCCGTCCAAGCTGCCGCCGGTCCAGGGCATCGAGTGGATCGCCGAGCCCATCTGCAAGGTCGTGCTGCATCTGCCGGAGAGCTTCGTCGGCGCCGTCATCAAGCTGTGCCAGGACCGCCGCGGCAGCCAGGTGGACTTCCAGTACAGCTCGCCCGGCCGGGTGATGCTCACCTACGAGATTCCCTACGCGGAGATTGTCTACGACTTCTTCGACAAGCTGAAGAGCATCTCGCGCGGCTACGCCTCGATGGACTACGAGATCGTCCGCTGGGAAGCTGAAGATCTCGTGAAGCTCGACATCCTCGTGAACGGGGACCGCGTGGACGCGTTGTCGATCATCGTCCCCCGCTACAAGGTTGGCGCCGACGGCAAGAAGTTCGACAACGGCCACCACATCGGCGGCGTGCTGTGCTCCAAGCTGAAGGAGTTCATCCCGCGCCAGATGTTCGACGTCGCGGTGCAGGCGGCCATCGGGAGCACCGTGGTCGCGCGGTCGACGGTGAAGGCGATGCGCAAGGATGTCACGGCGAAGTGCTATGGCGGCGACATCAGCCGCAAGCGCAAGCTGCTGGACCGCCAAAAAGAAGGCAAGAAGCGCATGAAGTCCGTCGGTTCCGTCGAGATTCCGCAGGACGCCTTCATGGCGGTGCTGCGGGTCGGAGACAGCGATTGAGGCTCGCGCCGGCGGTCGTCGCGGGGGCGCTGCTGCTCGGATCGGCCGTCTGGGTGCGTCGCTGGGTGGTCCGTCCGGTGCAGCTGCCGGCGGCCCCCACGATGGCCCCCGCGCTGGCGCCTGGGGCGCTCGCGTGGCTTCTGCCGTCCGCGGAGCCCCAGGCGGGAGACGTCGTGCTGGTGCGCCCGCCCGGAGAGGCGCGTGGGATGGTTCTTCGCGTGGTGGCGAGCGGGCCGGCGGCGGTCGCGCTCGACGATGGGCGCCTGTCCGTGGACGGGGTGGCGGCGGGAGACCGCCGCGTCGGGCGCGCGGGCGCCTTCGCGCACTGCGTGGACGGGGAGGGGAGGCACGCGCCGGTGTCGCTGCGGCCGGGTGAGTGGTGGGGGCTCGCGGACCGCCGCGCCGGCGCCGAGGATAGCCGGTTGTGGGGGGCATTTCGGGACGAATGGGTCCTCGGGGTCGTCGTGGGCCTTGACGGCACCCGCCCTCCTGGCGCATGGTCTGTCGCGCGGGCGTCGGAGGTGGCGCCTCTGTCCGCGGAGAGCCGATGCCCATCCTGAACCCCCGCCGTGGCCGGGTGAACATCCTCAGCGTGCTGCTTCTGCTGGCGTTGGTCGGCGGGTCTTACGTCGGGTACGCGTGGGTTCCGGTGCTCCTGTCCTACTGGGACGGCAAGGAGTCGATCAACCGCGCGGCCAGCAAGTGGTACGCCGCCGCTTCGGAGCAGGCGGGGCGAACGTCGTTGGACCACGACATCGCCGCGAAGGGCCTCAACATCGACCCGAAGACGCAGTGCGAGTTCACCCAACAGAAGGACAACTTCACCGTCTGGTGCGCCTGGGAGGAGTACGCGTACTATCCCGGCACCAAGGCCTACAAGACCTTTCCCTTCTCCGTCACGACGACCTGCTCCAACCGGGGCGCTTGCGAGACGGAGTGACACCCCGATGACCGACCCGGAACCCGCGTCCGCGGAGGGCCAGTGGGTGCTTCGCGGCGCTGAGCTGGACCGCACGGTGGCCCGCCTCGCCCACGAGCTGGTCGAACGGATGCCCGAGGGCTTCGCGTTGGTGGGCATTGTCACCGGCGGGCACGCCCTCGCCTTGCGCCTCGCCGACGCCGTGGCGGGCATCACGGGGCGGCGGCCTCCGGTCGGGTCGGTCGACATCACGCTCTACCGAGACGACCTCACGAGTGGGCTGGAGAAGCCCATCCTCGGCGACACGGACCTTCCATTTGAGGTGGGGCGCTCTGCCTTGGTGCTGGTGGACGACGTCCTCTTCACGGGGCGCACCGTGCGGGCCGCGCTCGACGAGATCATGGACTACGGTCGGCCGCGCATGATCCGCCTCGCCGTTCTGGTGGACCGCGGCCACCGCGAGCTGCCCATCGCCGCCGACTTCGTGGGGCGCCGCATGGACACCGGCCGGACGGACCGCGTGGAGGTCATCTTCACCGGGGGCCCGGACGGGCGCGGCGGCGTCGAGCTGCGCCGGGGGCGCGCATGACCCGGAAAGACCTCCTCGGGCTGCAAGACTGGTCGCGCGAGGACATCCTGCGCGTGCTGGACACCGCGGTGCGCTTCCGGGCCGTCAACGAGCGGCGCATCAAGAAGGTCCCCCCCTTGCGCGGGCGCACGGTCGTCCTCGCCTTCTTCGAGGACAGCACGCGCACGCGCATCAGCTTCGACCTCGCAGCCAAGCGGCTCTCCGCGGATACCCTGGTCTTTTCGAGCGCGGGCTCCTCGACGGCGAAGGGCGAGACCCTGCTCGACACCATCAAGAACCTGGACGCCATGCGCCCGGACGCGCTGGTCCTCCGCCACCCGGCGAGCGGCGCTCCGCACCAGATCGCCCGGCGCTTCCCGTGGCCTGTCATCAACGCCGGGGACGGCATCAACGAGCACCCGTCGCAGGCCTTGCTCGACGCCCTGACGCTGCGGGACCACCTCGGCACCCTGGAGGGCCGAACCATCGCCATCGTGGGAGACGTGCTGCACAGCCGCGTGGCGCGCAGCAACATCTTCGCCCTCACCACCCTCGGCGCGAACGTCGTGGTCGCCGGCCCGGGGACGCTCTGCCCGCCCGCGCTCCGCGCGCTGGGTGTCGAGCGCCGCCACCGCATCGACGATGTCCTTCCCGATGCCGACGCCGTAATGATGCTGCGCGTCCAGCGCGAGCGCCTCGGGGGTGCGATGCTCGCGTCGGCGCAGGAGTACGCGGCGTTCTATGGCCTGGATGTCGCGCGGCTCCAGCGCATGCGGCCGGCCGCCATCGTCCTTCACCCGGGGCCGGTGAACCGCGGGGTCGAGCTGTCGCCCGAGGTGGCGGACAGCCCGCGCGCCGCCTTGCTGGACCAGGTCCGCAACGGGCTGGCCGTGCGCATGGCGTTGCTGTACCTGCTGTTGGGCGGGGAAGACGGGAGCGCTGATGTGGCTTCTTGAAGGGGCGCACCTCGTCTGCCCTGCCAGCGGCTGGGACGCTCCGGCCGACGTCCTCATCGACGGGGGCTCCATCGCCGCCGTGGCGCCGCCGGGGAGGCTCCGCGCGCCCGCCGCCGCGCGCCGTCGTTCGCTGGAGGGGGCGGTGCTTGCGCCCGGTTTGGTGGACCTTTTCGCCACCGTGCCCGACCCCGGCGCCCCGTGGCGGGAGCGCCAGGACACGGCGGCGCGCGCGGCGGCGGCAGGGGGCTTCACGGAGGTCCTGTGGGCCCCGTCGACCCAGCCGTGGCCGGCCGATGCGCTCGTCTGGCGGGAGCTCGACGCGTCGGCCGCTCGGAATTCCGGGGCGCGGCTGCGTCCCGCGGGCGCGCTGTTCACGGCCGATGGGCTGGGGCTCGCCGACATGGGCTCGCTGGTGGACGCGGGCGCGCCCGCGCTCGGGGACGGCGGGCGCCTCGTCGACGACGCCGAGCGGCTCCGGCGCGCCTTGGAGTATGCGGCGCCTTTTGGCGTTCCCGTGCTGCTCCGGCCTGGTGAGGCGGCGCTGGAGCGGCGTGGCATTTTCCATGAGGGTCCGCCGGCGCTGCGCGCTGGGGTGCACGGCATCCCGGCGGCCGCCGAGGAGATCGGCGTGGCGCGCATCGTGGCGCTCGTGCGGCTCACTGGCGCGCGGGTTCACCTGTCCCATGTCAGCACGGCCCGGGCGGTGGCGGCCGTCGCCGCGGCCCAAGCCGACGGCCTGCCGCTCACCGCGTCCGTGCCGGCGCGCCACCTCCTGCTCACGGATGCAGACGCCGCCTCGTCCGGGCACGATCCCGCTTTTCGGGTGGTGCCGCCGTTGCGGCCCGCCGCGGACGTGGCGGCGCTCCGTGCGGCGGTGCGGGCGGGCACGCTCAGCGTGGTGTCGGACCACGAGCCCCGCGGCATTATCGACAAGGAGCTCGTGCTCGCCGAGGCGCTCCCCGGCGCCAATGGGTTCGAGAGCGCGTTGTCGGCCGCGCTCACCGCCCTGGACGGCGATGTCGGCGCGGTCGTGTCGGCGCTGTCGGTGCGGCCCGCCGCCGTGTTGGGCCGGCGCGCCGCCATCGAGCCGGGGGCCCGCGCGGACCTCGTCGTCCTGCACCCGGAGGCGCTGGCCTCCCCGGGGCCGCTGCGCTCGCTGGGCCGGGCAGAGCCGCTCGCCGGGCGGCCGATGGTCGGGCACGTCCGCGCGGTCTTCGTCGCTGGCCAGCCCGGCCCGGACTCGATAGAGTAGGCGTCGCCCGCGGAGTCGACCATCCCGCCGGGCACGCGGGCTTCGGCCCCACCGTGCAATCTGTGGTCGTTCTGGGCCCGCGCCCCCTCCATCTCGGGGTGGCGGGCGAGCCGTGACGAGGTCTCCGATGATCCGAATCCCGATGACGCCGGAAGGGCGTGTCCAGCTCGAGGCAGAGCTGAAGCACCTGAAGGAGGTCGTCCGCATGCAGGTCGTGCGGGACATCGAGGAGGCGCGCGCGCACGGCGACATCTCGGAGAACGCCGAGTACGACGCCGCCAAGGACCGCCAGGGCCACGTCGAGGGCCGCATCATCGAGCTCGAGTCCAAGGTCGCCGCCGCCGAGGTCATCGACGTCACGAAGCTGCCGCGCAACGGCCGCGTGGTGTTCGGCGTCACGGTCGAGCTCGAAGACCAGGACTCCGGCGAGACGCTCACCTACCGCATCGTCGGCCAAGACGAGGCGGATGTCCGTGCCGGGCGCATCTCCATCACGTCGCCCATCGCGCGGGCGCTCGTCGGCAAGTCCGAGGGCGACGAGGTGAAGGTCGACGTGCCCGGCGGGCGTCGCTCTTTGGCCATCAACCAGGTCCGCTACGAGTAGGAGCGCGCGTGGAGCAGGCTCCGATTGGCCCCATGGCCGCTGTCCCGGATGCGCGCCTCGCGGCGGTGCGGCGGGTGTTGGATTGGGCAGCGCGCGCGCCGGGCGATGCCGCGCGGTCCCCGCATCTGGGGGCCGCCTGTGTGCGTCTGTTGCCCGCTCCCGACGAGCGGGAGCCTGCAGCCCTCGTCGCGCTGCGCTTCGCCTTGGACGCGTGGGCCGGGGAGGGGGTTTCGGTCCTCGACGCTGCGCTGTCGGCGGCCGAGTCTCTCTGCCCGCTGGCTGCGTCTGCGCCGCGCCTCGACGCCGCGCCGCGGGGCGCGCTCCTGTTGCCGGGGGAGTCCGCGCGTCCGGCGGCGGCTCCGCAAGCCGCGGCGCCGTCCGGCGATGCTCCGCCCGTCGAGGTCGCCCCTCCGGCTGATCCGCGTCCTCCGCGGGAGCGTGGCCGGGACCGCGACCGCGACCGCGACCGGGACCGCGACCGTCGTCCGCGCGGCGAGCCCCGCGCCGCAGCCCCGGCGGAGGAGGCGCCTCCTCCCAAGGTTGTGGCGCCTCCGCCTCCTCCCCCGCGTCGGCCGCTCGGCGACCCGGAGGGCTCCGGCGCCCCCATCGAGGGTGTGCTGGCCCTCACCGACGCGGAGCGCGAGGCCCTCGCCGACGCCGGTGTCGAGTCGATCGCGGACCTCCTCCTCCTCCCGCCTCGAGATCACCTCCGCATCGCCAACATGCCGGTCTCGGCCGCGATGACGGCGGGTACCTGCACCGTCCGTGGGCGGGTCCGCAGCCGCTCGGTGCGCCACGCCCCCGGCGTCCGCCGCGTTGAGGTTGTGCTGGAGGGCACCACCGAAGGCCGCCTCGTCTGCCGCTGGGTGGGCGAGCCGCCCCGCGGCCACGCGAGCTGGGACCGCGGCGCCGAGATTGCGCTGGTCGGCGATGTCGTCGATATGGACGGCGAGTACTTCCTCTTCGAAGCCGAGCCGGTGGGCCTCGATGGTCGCGGCAGCGGGCTGCTCCCCGTGTACGGCATCGACGGTCTGGAAGACCGCCGGGTGCGCGATCTCGTCAGCACCGCCCTAGTGTCGGTGGACGGACAGCTCGAAGATCCTCTCCCGCCCGCCCTCATCGAGCGCTACCGCCTGCTCCCGCTGGAGGACGCGCTCCGCGACGCCCACTTCCCCGGCAACACCAGCGGCCGCGGTCGGGTGCGCCTCGCCTTCGACGAGCTGCTCACCCTTCAGCTGGGCGTGGTGTGGCGGAGCGGTCGCAGCCCCTCCGAGCGCGGCCTCGCGCACCGCCTGTCGCACGGGTCGGTGGGCCAGATCGACGTTCAGCACAACATCCGGCTCAACGACGCCCAGGAGTCCGCCTTCTCGGACATCCGGCGGGACCTCGCGCGTCCACAGCCGATGGCCCGCCTCCTGCAGGGGGACGTCAACGCCGGCAAGGGCCTCATCGTCCTCCTCACGGCGGCGGTCGTCGCCGAGGCCGGCGCACAGGTCGCCATCGTCGCGCCGGACCCCCTCGCCGCCGAGCGCCGCTATCTGCACGCCGAAGCGGTCCTGAGGTCCATCGGCATCTCGTGTCTGCTCGCCAACGGGGAGCGCATCACCCATGCGCAAGGCGACGCCATCCGGCGGGGCGAGGCGCAGGTCGTCTTCGGGGCGGCTGCGCTGCTCGCCGCGGACACCCCCTGGAAGAAGCTCGGCCTCGTCATCGTGGAAGAGCGCGGCACCCTGGGCTGCGTCGG
>JBEIVK010000766.1:0-2188 GCA_040373935.1 Alphaproteobacteria bacterium | reverse complement strand
CTACAGCCCCGAGTACAACCCCATCGAGCTGTACTGGTCGTGGCTCAAGGGCCGCCTGCGCAGCGCCGGAGCGCGCGCACGGGACCAGCTCGACCAGGCGATCTGCAAGGCCGACGCTGCGTTCCCTCGCGAGTTCGCCGCACACTGGACCCAACACTGCGGCTACCGGGGTCCACGGACGTGATCTCGGCTGTCAGCCCTGCCAGGGCAGCCGCTCCAGGTCCACGTTGCCGCCGGACAGCACCACGCCCACCCGCCGCAACCCCGGCGGGAAGGCCGGGTGCAGCACCGCCGCGAGGGCCGCCGCCGCCGACGGCTCCACGACCTGCTTCATCCGCTCGAAGATCAGGTGCATCGCCGCCACGATCTCCGCCTCCTCCAGCACCACCACGCCGGCCACCGCCCGCGAGATCACCGCCCAGGGCCGCGCCCCCATCCCCACCAGCAGCCCGCCGGCCACCGAGCGGTGCGCCCCGGGCGGCAGGTGCCGCCCCGCCGCGAGGCTGCGCGCCGTGTCGTCCGCCCCGCGCGGCTCCGCCCCCCAGACCGCGAGGCCCGGCCGCCGCGCCGGCCCGGCCAGCGCCACCCCGGCGAGCAGCCCGCCCCCGCCGACCGGCGCCACGATGGCGTCCAGGTCGGGCACTTCGTCGAGCAGCTCCAACGCCACCGTCCCCTGGCCTGCGATGACCGCGGCGTCGTCGTTGGACGACACAAAGGTGGCCCCCGTGCGCGCCAGCGCCGCCTCCCGGGCCGCCACCCGCCCCTCCAGCGTCGGCGGGCACAGCACCACCTGGCCGCCGTAGCCCTCCACCGCCGCCACCTTCACCCGCGGCGCGTCCGCCGGCATGATGACCGTCGCTGGCACCCCGCGCAGCGCCGCCGCCGCCGCCAGCGCCTGCCCGTGGTTGCCGCTGCTGTCGGTCAGCACCCCCCGCGCCGCCGCCGCCTCGGACAGCGCGAACACCGCGTTGGCCGCCCCGCGGAACTTGAACGCCCCGCAGCGCTGCAGGTGCTCGGCCTTGAAAAACAACGACCGACCGGCCCGCGCGTCGATCGTGCGGTTGGTGAAGACCGGCGTGCGGTGGGCCCGCCCCTGGAGCCGCCCAGCGGCCGCCTCGACATCCGCGATCGTGGGGAGCATGCGCCTTCGCCCTGCCTCTGCGCCCGCCGGCGCGCGCCCCCGGCCTACCAGCGGACCGGGTTCGTCGTCGCCCCATACCACCCGCGCGTGCCCAGCGTGCCCACGACCTCCCCCGTGCCGTCTGCCGGGTCCACCGCGCGCACCGTCGCGTCGTCTCCGAAGGCGTACAGCCGGTCGTTCGCGAAGCCGAGGCCGTAGAGCTTCTCGGCGAAGAACTCGCCGCGCACCGCCACTTGGCCGTTGTCCGGGTCCACCACCGCCAGGCGGTCCGAGCCGAGCCCGCGGATGGCCCAGTACAGCAGCCCATCCGGCAGCCCCACCACATCGCCCGACGTCTCATACGGCCCCGGCGCCACCAGCACCGTCGCCGCGCCCGTCGCCGGATCCAGGAAGTACAGGCCGTCGCCCGCGCCCACCAGCCGCCCGTCCGACACGAAGGTGAGGCCCGTCAGGTTGAGCGCCGCGTCCAGCGTGGCCACCCGCCGCACCCGCCCCGACTGCGCGTTGACCTCCCACAGCGCGTCCCGCGTGCACCCGAACAGCCGCCCCTCCATGTCCACCGCGATGTCCGTCATGTTGGACACCGTCGCGTCCCCCACGAAGTTGCCGATGCGCTCCGGATCTCCCTCCACCGCCGGGTTCCAGGCGAAGAGCGTCCCGCCCTCGTTGAGGTAGATGGGCGCCCGCGCGATGCCCGGCTCCAGGTTGGCGGTGTCGAAGCCGCCCGCCGAGTCTGCCGTGTCCGGCTGCGGCCCCGAGTCCTCCTCCACCGGCGGGGCGGCCGTGTCCGGCGGCGCCGGCGGATCCCCCGCGCCCTTGAGGACGTAGTCCGAACACCCGGCCAGAACCAGCAGCGTCAGGGCGCGCATCCGCACCTCCGCTGGCTCGATAGCACCGGGCGCTGCCACCCGCCCCCGCCGCCACCGAAGGTTCACGGAGGGAACGCCCCGTCGCCACGGCGCGAGCCGGCCGACCGGGCGCCTGCGGGGGGCGGCGGGGCCGCCCCCCGCACCGGGTCTCTCCGCCGGGTCGCTGCGCTCCGTGCGG
>JBEIVK010000485.1:0-3580 GCA_040373935.1 Alphaproteobacteria bacterium | reverse complement strand
GGGGCGCCAGGCTCCCAGCCCAGCGCGAGCAGCGCGGGGCCGGCGCCGAACCAGAGGCCGCCGTCCAGCCCGGAGGGCGGAGCGGGCGCGGGCGCGCCGCACGCGACGGTGGGCGCCTGCTGGAGAAAGGCCGGCGAGACCTGGATCTCCTGCCCTGCGAAGGTGTAGGACCCGGCGGCGAGCAGGCCGACGTAGGGCTGGCCGGCGTCGAGGTTGCGCTGCGCGGCCGCCAGGGCGGCGGCGGACCACGGGCTGGGCGCGGTGTCTCGCGCGCTGAGGCGCCGGGTGGCCGGCGTGGGCCCCGGCCGCAAGCTGACCGGGCCGAGCGCGCGGTCCAGCTCTTCGGCGAGGGACGCCGCGGCCGGCAGGGGCGCCGACCCGGCGAGCGCCTCCTGGACGCGCCGCCGCGCCAGCGTCGGGTCGCCCAACCCGAGCGCCGCCCGTGCGCCGCGGAGGTGGTCGTCCGGGAGGAGCGCGACGCCCTTTTCGGCGAGGCGCACCAGGGCGCGGTAATCGGCGTCGGCGCCCCGGAAGGCGGCCTCCCCGAGCAGCATGTCCAGCTCCGCGCGGAGGGCCCGCGCCTCCTCGTCCCACGGCCGCGGACGCGCGGGGTCGGCGGCAGCCGGAGCGCCGGCCCCGAGCAGCGCCCCGAGCAGAACCGCGAAGACGGGCCGCTGTGCGGTCACTTCGCGCGGATGACGTCCATCGAGAAGGCGCCGCCATCCCAGCGGACGACGTGCGCGAGGGGCGGGCTGGACGCGCCCCCGCGGGCCGCCGTGCCGACGTAGAGGATGTAGCTGGCGCCGTCCTTGGTGATGCCGAACGGGGCCGTCGCGGCGTCCCCGCCCTTCCACGGGAGGCTGGTGCCGTGGTAGCGGCGCTGCCCGGCGACCGCGTCGACCACGAAGCAAGACTGCATCGGAACGCCGCCGGAGATGCAGAGCAGGCCTTCCTTTTCCGGATCGCCGTCGAGGTCGAGCGCGAGCGCGAGCTCCTTCTTGGCGCCCGCCCCGAGCATGGTGGACGCCTCCTTCATCCAGGTGTCGCCGTCGGCCGCGGCCTCGCCGGCGCGGGTGGCGCCGTCCGGGGCGTCGTGGAGAAGGTGGCCGGAGGTCGGGTCCTTTTTCCAGGGCGCCGTGCTGTCGAGCTTGGCGACCTTGCGGTTGGTGGGCAGCGTGCCCTGCATCCAGGCCGTCGCGGTGGGGGGCGCGTCGTGCATGCCCATGCGAACCAGGCGGTCTTGCGGGCCGACCAGCTGCACCTTGTAGCGGTTGCCGCGGTCCAGGTCTGCCTCGAGCTTGAAGCCCTCGGGCGGGGTGGTGGTGGTGGCGAAGAGCTCGGCGACCTTCTGGCCCGCCGCCGGCGCCCCGGGGCGCCAGTAGGACGAACCGCCGGGGGCGAGCACGCGCGTCCCGCCATCGGCGGCGAAGGCCCAGCCCTCGGGCGTCCAGGACACCGCGTCCGCCGGCTGCGCCACGGGGTTGATGGCGCCGTCGGCCCACAGGTAGACCTTGTCCTTGAGCTGAACGGCGAGGACGTGCGGGAGCAGCGCCTCCCACTCCGTCGCCCGCTTCTGGACCGGCGGGCGATCCGCCTTCTTCTTCTTTTTCTTGCCCTTGTCGGCGTCCGGGCCGGCGGCCGTCTTGGCGGCGTCGTCTCCGGCGCAGCTGCTGCAGCCGGCGAGCGTGGAGGAGGCGGCGAGGGCGAGGGCGAAGACCAGAGGAGAACGGGACATGGCAGGCTCCGGGTGCGGCGCGGCGGCCGGTCAACGAGCAGGCGGGAATCGCCCGGTATCGCGGGAGACGACCTTGCGCATCGTGTCTTCGAAGGAGCGCTGGAGGTCGATGCCCTCGGCGTTCGCGATGCAGAGGGTGATCCAGAGGACGTCGCCCAGCTCAGCCTCGATGGAGGACGGCGCCTCGCTGGCTTTCTTCTTTTTGGGGCCGTGCGTGTGGTTGACCTCCCGGGACAGCTCCCCCACCTCCTCGGTGAGCCGCGCGAGCAGCGCGTGGGGCGGCCAGTAGCCGCCGTTCTGACGAATCCAGGCGTCGATCTCGGCCTGCATGGCGCGGAGGTCCATCGGGGCTCCTCGGGGGACGGCGCCCGCTATCCCGCAGCCGGCGGCCAGCACGGGCCGGCGCACGCCCGCAGCCCCCGCGCGACGCGCGCCGGCAACAAGCGCGTGAACCCACGCGAGGTCCGGCCTTGTGGGCCAGCGCCGTCCCCGTTACGGAGCGCGGCCTCACCCTGGAGTGCCTGCGTGGCGAGTGACGATCTGATTGAAATCGACGGTGTCATCGAAGAAGTCTTCCCCGGGGGCTCCTTCCTCGTCAAGACGGACATCGGCACCCACGTGACGGCCCACCTCGCCGGCAAGCTCCGCCAAAACAAGATCCGCGTCGTGCTCGGGGACCGCGTGCGCGTCGCCGTCACGCCCTACGATCTCACGAAGGGCCGCCTCGTCTTCCGCCACAAGTAGGCGGCGCCCCGCTCAGTCGGCGGGGACGTCCTCCCACCACGGCCCGGGCGTCTGTTTCGCGACGACGACGGCCGTCCAGATGGCGAGGGCGGTCCCCACCGGCAGCTGAAACACGAGCTGCCAGCAGCTCAACAGCGCGAGGATGCGCGCCCAGCCGCGCCCGCGCCACAGCCCCACCGCGCAGAGCAGCCCCGGCAGAGCGAGGGCGGCGACGATCAGCCCGACGAGCCCACCGATGCCGATGAACGCGGCGCCGATGGCCCAGGACTCGCCCTTTCCGGGCTCCACCGCGATGGGCAGCGCGCCGAACAGGCCAAAGATTGCCCCGAAGGCCAGCCCGCCCACCATCTGGACGATCGCGTAGGCCGCATGAAAAGCCGCGAGCGTGCGGTACGTGGAGCGCATGGGAGGCAGCATGGCCCAGGGGCCGACCGCGCGCAATACACCGGAGGCGATGCCCGCTGCCGACCCGGCCCGCCTCCGACGCCGCGCGCTGAGCTTTCCGCTCGCCGCCCTCGCCGCGTTCGCCGCCCCCGGGCTGCTCGTGGCCGCCTTGCCCTTCGCCCTCGTGGTGGACGCGGCCGTGCGCCGCGCGAGCGCGGCCCGCGGGCTTCTCTTCCTCGCGTGGTTCGCGCTCTGCGAAGGGCTGGGGTTGGCCGCCGGCTTCGCGCTCTGGGTGCGGCACCGCCCCGGCCCGGCCCGGGCCGAGGCCGCCCACCGGGTCCAGGCTGCATGGACCGCGGCCCTGCTCGGCGGGCTGCGGGTGCTGTTCGGCTTGCGCCTGGAGGTGGAGGGCCCGCCCCTCGGGCCCGGGCCCACGCTGGTCTTCGTTCGCCACGCGAGCACGGTCGACACGCTGCTCCCCATGCTCCTCGCCCGGCCGCTGGGCCTGCGCGTGCGCTACGTGCTCAAGGCCGAGCTGCGCGCAGACCCGTGCCTGGATCTGTACGGCCACTGGCTTCCCAATGCCTTCGTGCGCCGGCAAGGCGCGGACGGCGCAGCCGAGGTCGCGCGGGTGGGCGCGCTGGCGGCGGGCATGGGTCCGGGCGAGGCCTTCGTGCTCTTCCCCGAGGGCACGTGCTTCCGGCCGGAGGCCCGCGC
>JBEIVK010000961.1:0-1616 GCA_040373935.1 Alphaproteobacteria bacterium | reverse complement strand
GCCCCCGACGCCCCGCCGGGGCGGACCGCCGCGGGCCGCCGCCGGGCGCGGCACCCCTCACCCCGCCACCAACCCCTCCAGCAACGCATCCAAGCCCGCCGCAACGCCCGCGTCGTGCTCGCGCGCGCGGGCGACCCGCTTGCACGCGCCCAGCGCGCCGAGGTGCCCGTCGCCCCGGGCACGGCCCAGCTCGGCGGGCCCGAGGTCGGAGGCCTCGCGCAGCGCCCAGGTGAGCGCGTCCGTGGGGCCGACGCCGGGCGCCAGCGGGGCCTCGCCAGGCCAAAGCCCCCGGCCGGCGGCGAAAAAGGCCTGGGCCACAGCCACCCGCGCCGCCGCGCCTTCGGCCCCGCCCAACGCGAACAGCGGCGCCCGCAGGGCGTCCATCCCGGCCGCCCACGCGCCCAGGGCGCCGGCCTCCCCACGCGGCGCAACATCCGCCCGCGCATCGCACTCCTCCAACGCGCGCGGCAGGGCCGAAGCCCGCGCATCGGACTCCTCCAACCCGCGCGGCAGGGCCGAAGCCCGCGCATCGGACTCCTCCAACGCGTGCGCCGCACCTTCTCCGCGCGGAGCACTCTCGACCGATCCGCGCGCGTGGCCATCGCCCCGCGCTTCGATCGCAGGGTCGCCCCGCGGCCCGCCGCTGTCCTCGGCGGGGCCGGCGTCCCGACCGCCCGGCGCCGGCACCCGGCCCTCGACCACCCGCGGGTGGCCCGCGAGATCGGCGTGCACCCGCACGTCCACCAACCCGGCGGCGCGGAACAGCGCGGCGACGGCGTCGGCCTGCGTGGCGCCGATCTCCACGAGCACGGCCCGCCGGGCCCGGGCGGCGGCGGCCGGCACGAGGCGGCGGTAGACATCGAGGCCGTCGGGCCCGCCGTCGAGGGCGAGGCGGGGCTCCCATTGGGAGACCTCGGGCTGGAGGGCGTCGATCTCGCCAGAGGGGATGTAGGGCGGGTTGCTCACGACGACGTCGACCGGGCGGCCCTCGGGGATGGGGGAGAGCAGATCGCCCCGCAGGACGGCGACGCGGGCCTGAAGGCCGAGCGCCTGGGCGTTGCCGCGCGTGGCGGCGATGGCCTCGGGCGAGAGATCCACCGCGTAGAGGCGCAAGGCCGGCCGCGCACACGCGAGGGCGAGCCCGACCGCCCCCGAGCCGCAGCCCACATCGGCCACGAAGACGGGGGCGCCGTCGTTGGGGAGGTGGGCCAGCGCGGCGTCGACGAGGGCCTCGGTGTCGGGCCGCGGCACGAGCACCTGGGGCGGGACGGCGAGGTGGTCGATGGCGTGGAAGCCCGCCCCGCCGACGACCCAGGCGAGGGGCTCGCGGGCGGCGCGACGGCGGACGAGCGCGCGCAGGGCCTCGCGCTCGTCGACGGTGGACGGGCGATCCCATTGGAGGAGGAGCTGCACCCGCTCGACGCCGAGAGCGTGCTGGAGCAGGGCCTCGGCGTCCTGCCGGGCGAGCGGCACGCCCCGGGCGCCGAGAAAATCGGCGGTGCGAAAGAGCAGCTCTTTGAGGGTGAGCGGGGCGTCGGCGGTGCTCATGCGGCGACCCCGAGGGCGGCCGCGAGGGCCGGGACGTCGGCGCAGACGCGCGCGGCGCCGGCGGCGTG
>JBEIVK010000916.1:0-1712 GCA_040373935.1 Alphaproteobacteria bacterium | reverse complement strand
GTCGGGCGCGAGGCGGCGGAGGCGCCCGTCCCAGCCGGCCGACCACAGGGCGTCCGCCGTGAACGCGAGGGCCGAGACCCGCTGGGTGTGCGCCTGCACGATGGCGAACCGTGCGTCGTCGGCGCCGTAGAGGTGCACCTGGCCCTGCGCGTCGCCCACGGCGATGCGGGCGCCGTCGGTGGCGAGCGCGGTGAGGCGGCCGGGCGGCGCATCGGGGCCCGGCTGCGCGCCGTCCTTCCCGATGCGGTAGAGGCGCCCGCCGGCGTGGGCCACGGCCACGGGCCCGGCGGCGGCGATGCCGGTGGCCCCGGCGAGGGCGGCGACGAAGGACGGGGCCGCGGCCTCCGGGGGCCAGGCCCACACGCCGCCGTCGGCGTCGAGCAGCCACACCCAGCCGGCCTGGGAGGAGAGGTCCACCCAGGTGGCGCCCGGCACCCGGCGCGGCGGTCCGGCGGGCGGGTGGACGTCGAGCTCGCCCACGTAGCCCAAGGCCAGGATGTCTTCGCCGCGGGTGCCCAGGCGGCGGTGGGGCATCGCGGGGCCGGGGGACGACCAGGCGCCGGCGGCGTCGCGGATGTGCAGGCGGCCGCCGCCGGCGTAGCCGAGGGCGAGGCGACCGCCCGGTGTGGTGGCCACGCCGCGGATGACCGAGAGGCCGCCGGGCGCGTCGAGGGGGGTGATGGTGCCGCTGCGGAGGCCGAGCACGCGGGCGAGGCCGTTGCCGGCGCCGATCACCACGGTGTCGTCGGTGGCCGCGAGGGCGGCGATGCCGCTCGGCACGACGAGGCCGTCGGGCACGGTGGAGGGCGTCCAGCGGGTGTGGCCGGCGGGGCCGTCCGTTTCGAGGCCGGCGGCGCCGAGGCGCAGCGCGCGCTCGCCGACCGGCAGGTGCAGTCCGGCGGTCTCGAGGGCGTCGTCGATGAGGAGGACGTTGCCGCGCTCCAGCGTGAGGGCCGCGGCGCCCGCGCCCAACAGGATGCCCCGCACGGCCGAGCCGGCGTCGACCGTGCCGGGCAACACGGCGCCAGACTGCGGGTCGCGCCGCTCCACCCGGCCGTCCGGGTAGCCGAGCCACAGGGCCTCCCCGAGCGCGAGGGCGGTCGGGCCGCGGCCGTCGGACACGCCCTCCAGGACGACGGTGTGGAGCGGCGGGCCGGCGAGGGGCCCAAGGCGCAGCGTGCCGTCGACGCACAAGACGGCGGCGTGCCGGCCGTCCGGGCGGGCGGCGGCGAGCGGGGCAGGCTGGCCGGGCCGCACGGCGGCAAGACGGTGCGCGTGACGTCCGGCAGGCGCAGGACGACGTGCTCCAAGGAGAAGAAGCCGACCTCGGTGTCGAAGACCGGCGGCGCGAGGCCCCGGTGGTCGCTCACGCGGCCGGGGAGGTGCGCGCGCGGGGCGCCGGTCTGCAGGTCGCGGAGGACCAGGTGCTGCCCCTCGACGGTGACGAGGGCGCCGTGGGTGGGGGAGACGGCGGCGTCGGTGGGGGCCGCGGCGATGTCCCAGAGGGGCGGTCCGCCGCCGGCCGCGTGAAGGCGGGCGCGGCCGTCCACCACGCAGAGCAGGTGGTCCCCGCGCACCAGCGGGGCGGCGCAGGGCAGGGGATCCAGGGCGGTGCGCGTGGGCCGCGGCACGCCGAACCCCACGAAGACGCCGCGGGCGCGGGGGTCCGGGCCCAGGGCGAGGGCGGCGGCGGCGTGGCGCTCGGCCTCGTC
>JBEIVK010000164.1:0-7608 GCA_040373935.1 Alphaproteobacteria bacterium | reverse complement strand
GCGAGCGCGTCGACGGCCAGTCCCGCCGCGGCGAGCGCGAGGAAGGAGAGCCCGGGCGCCCCGGGCAGCCCGCGGGTGAGTCCGAGCGCGGCCACGCCGAGCACGGCGAGGCGAAGTCCGCCCCGCTTCGCGAGGACCGCGGCGGCGAGGAGCAGCAGGATGCCGTCCCAAGGGGTCCACGCGGACACCAGGCTCCCCGCGGCGTCGTCCGCCCCGAAGACCGCGAGCAGCGACCACCCCGTCGGCAGGTGCAGCCGGGCGTCCAAGCCTTGCACCTCGGTGGACCAGCCGACCGCCGGCAACACCGCCGGCCGGCCGTCCACGCGCCCGACCGCCTGAAGGTTGAGCGCCACGGACCGCAGCTCCACGCCGGCCGCCCCGCCGCCTGCCGTCGTCAACACTTGGCCGGCGCCGTCGACCTCGGCGCTCCCCAGCGTGAGCGGGGCCGCGGCGTCGAGGCGCCAGCCCTGGTGCAGCGTGCCGGTGAAGTGGTCCCGGATGGTGTACCCGGCGCCGTCGGCGTCCACCCAGATCTCCCGGGACAGGCGCAGGTCGTTGGGCGGCGCCTCCGGCGCGCCGCGCCGCAGCTCGGTGAGCCGCAGCGACTCTGCGGGCGCGACCAGGAAAGCGGGGAGGGCGCGCCACGCGTCGGGGAGCGGGGTCCGCGCCGGGTCCACCGCGGCGGGGCCATCCAGCGTGACGGCGCGCACCGCGTCGTCCGCCTCCACGACCCAGTACTCCTGGGCCGGCCAGCCGGGAGAGGGGTTCTCGGGCGCGGTGATGCTCTGGAGCGGGCCATCGTGCAGGGCCTGCACCGTCACGGTGAAGGTGCCGGGCCGCACCTGCACGGTGAGGCGGCCGGAGGCGTCGACCCGGGCCGGCAGCTCGGCCTCGATCGCGACCGCGCGGGTGTTCGCCGGCAAGGCGGCGCCCAGGTCCACCTCGCGGCTGCCTCCGGCGACGCGCAGCACGAAGCGGCTCTCCACGACGGCTGGAACGCCGTCCCGCACGGCCCGCAGCACGTCCAAGTCCAGGCGGTCTGCCTCGCGCGCGCCCCCGGCGCCGAGGCGCAGCGTCCCGTCCGCGTCTCGCACCGGCGCCGGCACGGCCGCCCCGTCCACCTGCAGCCCGACGAGCGCCACGCTCCCCGGCACCGCGAGGCTCTGCGGCAGGGCGGGCCAGGAGAAGCGCCCCTCGACCCGGTGATGGCCCGGGGGGACCGCCGCCGCGGGGCGGCCGCCCTGCTCCACCACCGCGGCCGCTGCGCCGTCCACGCGCACGTCCAAGGGCCACGCGCCGGCGCCACCCGGCAGGCGCAGCGTGGCGGCGCGGTCGGCGTGCAGCTCCATCGAGAAGCGGCCCCCCGCAGCGTCGACCGAGAGGTCCAGGCGGCCGGGCCACACACAGACCGGCTCCCCGGCGACCTGCGGACAGGGCAGATCCGGGTGGCGGGCGGCGACGAAGGGCACCCACGGAAGCAGCTCGGCGGGCAGCCCGTCCAGCGCGGGGGCAGCGGCAGACGAGGCGAGGGAGGCGGCGAGAAAGGCGATGAACATCGGTGCCCCACGGACGGTGCATGGTACACCGCGTGGCCCTGCCCGGCGGGAGGAACGGTGGCCGCTTCAGGGGACGGCGCTGACGTCCAGCACGGCGCGGGAGAGGGTGCGCAGGCCGTCGCGGAGGTTGTCGACCGTCACGTACTCGTTGTCGCCGTGCATGGAGCCCAGCTCTTCGGCGGTGACGACGAAGGGAACGAAGCCGTAGGCCTTCACGCCGAGCGGGCGCAGGGCGATGCTGTCGGTGTAGCCGACCGAGAGCACGGGGCCGGCCACGGCGTCGGGGCGGCCCTCGACGGCCCGGTGCGCGAGCGCGGCGTAGAGGTCGTCCCCCCGCCAATCCGTCACGGTGGCGGGGGCCATCTGCACCGGCACCACCGTCGCGCCCGCGGGGCGCACCAGGCCTTGCAGCTCGGCGAGCAGGTCTTCCGGTGCCGTGCCGGGGAGCAGCCGGCCGTCGATGTGGGCCCAGGAGGTCGCGGGGACGACGTTGGTCTCCAGGGCGCCGCCCAGCCCGGTGAGGTTGACCGTGTCCGTCATGGCGGCGCGGGTGAGCGGGTTGCCCATCATCACGGGCCGCACCAGCGTTCGGGCCAGCAGCGGCCGCTGCAGCACGAAGCCCGCGAGCCCACCCTTGTGGGCGCCGACCGCCCCGAGGAGCTCGACCAGGGCCGGGTCCCAGCGCGGCACGGGTCGGCGGCTGGCGAGGAGCTTGGCCGCCTCCAGCAGCGCCGCGGGGGACTGGCCGGGGCGTGGCGTGCTGCCGTGACCGGGGGCGCCGGTCGCCTCCAAGCGGGCCCACAGGATGCCCTTCTCGGCCACGCTGATCGGGAACACCGTCTGCCCGGGGAAGAGCATGTCGGCGATGCCGATGCCGCCCTCGTTGACGACGTGGCTGCACCCGATGCGCGCCCAGTCCGCTGCGAGGGCCGCGATGCCCGTGTTCCCGCCTTCCTCGTCGGCCACCGCGAGCAGCACGAGATCCCGCCGGAGCGGCACGCCGCTCCGGGCCACCTGCACCATCAGCACCACCTCCAGCGCGCCCATGCCCTTCATGTCGAGCGCACCCCGGCCCCAGACCCGGCCGGCCTCGTCGATGCGGCCAGAGAAGGGCGGCTCCGACCAGCGTTCCGGCTCGGCGGAGGCGACGTCGATGTGCGAGAGCAGGCAGAGGGGCGGGGCCGTGGGCGCGGCGGCGCGCACGCGGGCGACGAGGTTGGCGCGCCCCGGCGCGACCTCGTGGATCTCCGCGGTGATGCCCGCCTCGGCGAGCTTCTGGGCGATGTGGGCTGCGCCGGCAGCCTCGCGGCCGGGCGGGTTGGTGGTGTCAATCGCCAGATAGCCGGACAGGAACGCGGCGGTCTCGTCGCCGAGCGAGGCCCAATCCCACGGGGCCGTCGCGTGGTCTCCGGGCCGTGGGACGGGCGCGGGGTTGGCGGCGAGGGCCACGCCGAGGGCGATGGCGAGGGCGGTCGGCATTCCGGGGACTCCCCGGCGGAGTATACTGCGCAGGCCGTGCTCTCGGCTGGGAGACCCATGCCCCGCTCCACCCTTGCGGTCCTGGTCTGCGCTGCTTCCCCCACCCTCAGCTGCAAGGCACCCGAGGCCGCCCCCAAGGACTTGGACGGCCTCGTCCACTACTTCTGGGATGGCTACGAAGGCGCCGAGGACGCCGACCTCGCGGATGCCGCGGCCAACCTCATGGCCGCGACAGACGGCCGCACGCGCACCGAGGTCCTCGACGGCACCATCAGCGCGCTCGACGCGGGGCAGGTCGCCGCGGTCGGCATCGAGGGGCAGGCCGCGGCCGACGCGCAGGGCGTGTTCCTGGTCAACGTGTTCGCGTGCGGGCTCTCGCGCCTCGAAGAGCTGCTGCTCGCGAAGGACCAGGACGTCCTCTACGAAGGGGTGTACGACCGCTACTCCCGCACCTACACCAGCTCGCGCGCGGAGTACGAGTCCCGCGAGGTCACGACGATGCGCTGGGACGTCGAGTACGACGCGACCATCCTCGGCGCCTCCTACACCGCGTGGATGGACGGCGGCCTGCGCGCGGTGCCGGGCCAGGGCGAGGACGCCTCTCCGTGGGGCGAGTTCATCGTGCAGCGGACCTTCATGGCACGGCCCGCGGCTTTCGAGAACGACGGCAAGTCCTTGGAGCAGGACTACCAGATCGAGGTGTACATCGAGCGTTCTCCGGGCGAGATCCTCCACGTCTACGGGCTGTGGCGGGAGGCGGACTTCGGCGCCGGCTTCACCAGCGAGGACGAAGGCGTGCAGACCATCATGCTCAACAACATGAAAGGCTGGGACGACGACACCGCGGCCTTGTGCGCGCTTGACTGATCGCGCCGCGGCGGCGCTGCTGGGTGCGGCTTTGCTGCATTCGTCGCCCGCCCGCGCGGAGGCGCCCGCCCCGTCGAAGCCGACGAGCTGGTACCTCATCCCCAACGTCGGGATCGACAGCGACGACGGCTTGGGGGCCGGCGCGCGCTTCGAGTGGGCCCGCCGCGCGCCCGGTCACGCCCCGTACAAGGCCGCCTGGGTGGTGCAGGGCTACGCGAGCCAGACGGGCTTCCAGCACCACCGCGTCCGCTTCGACCGCACGGGCCTCGGCGCGGCCGGCCGCTGGCGCTTCACCGCGCACCTCGCGTGGCGGCAGTGGAAAAACGACGGATATTGGGGCATCGGCAACGGCACCGTGCGGGAGCGCGCGTGGGCCGGCCCTTTTGCATTCTCGGACCCGGAGCGCCGCCGGTACCGATACGCGCTGTTCCAGCCGTTCGCGCAGGTGGTCGGTCGATATGCGCTCCGCGGCCCCTGGTCGGTCTACGTGGCGGCCAACCCCAAGTTTTCGGTGGTCGAGACCTATGACATCTCCCTGCTCGCCGAGCACCAGCCCTACGGCATGGACGGCGGCCTCGGCCTTCAGGGCCTCGCGGGGGTGGTGTACGACACCCGCAGCCCCGAGATCGCCCCGCAGGAGGGCGTGCTGGCCGAGGCGGGGCTGCGCGCCACGCCGGACCTCGGGGGCGAGGCCGGCGGGTTCGCCGGGGGGATGGCGTCGGTCCGCGCCTATGCGCCGCTCGGTCGGCGCGTCGTGTTCGCCGGGCGGGTGATGGGCGAATGGCTGGGCGGCACCGTGCCCTTCTACGAGATGGTCCACTGGGGCGGCCTCGTGCCCGTGCAGGGAGTGGGCGGCTTCGAGACCGCCCGCGGGGTGAGCTTCGGGCGCTGGCGCGCCCCCGGCAAGGCCATCGCCAACGCCGAGCTGCGGGTGCGCGCGGCCACGCACCCCGTCGGCTCCTCGGGCACGGTCCTCGGCTGGGAGCTTGCGCCCTACGCAGATCTCGCGACGGTGTGGGGCGCCGGGGACGCCGCGACCGCCGCCGCCCCCGCCAACCCGGTGCACCCCGCTGTCGGCGCCGGCCTGCGGCTCGTGTTCGACGAGACTTTTGTCGGGCGCGTCGACGTCGGGCAGGGATGGGACCCGATCCTCGAGCCCGACGGCCGCTTGACCCACGCCCGCACGACCGGGTTCTACCTCGCGTTCGACCATCCATTTTGATGCGTCAAGGTGAGGCGTCGTCCGCCCAGGCGCTCCAGTTGGGAAAGGTGGGACCGGTGCCGTAGACGACGTTGTAGATCTGGTAGGTGCCCAGCACGCGCTTGACATAGGCGCGGGTCTCGCGGATCGGAATGGACTCGACGAACTCGTCCGTCGGCCGGTCCGGTGCGGCGGCCAACCATTTTCCGACGTTGCCTTCGCCGGCGTTGTAGGCGGGGACCGCGAGCATCATGTTTCCCTTGAAATAGCCGCGCAGATAGTCGAGGTACTTGCTGCCGATGCGGAGGTTGGTCAGCGGGTCGAACATCGCCGCGTTGGTGACCTTGATGCCGAGCTGTGCCCCCACGCTCCGCGCGGTCGCCGGCATGAGCTGAGAGAGGCCACGCGCCCCGGCCCAGGAGACGATCTCCGGATTAAAGCTGGACTCCTCGCGCACCAGCGCGTAAAAGATGACCGGGTCGTAGCCGTAGGCTCCGGCCGCCTGCTTTGTCAGGTCCCAGTAGGTGTCGGGAAATGCGAGGCGGAGGATGCGGTCCCGGTCGGGGCCGAGCTGGGCGGTGGGCCGCTCCAACAGGTAATGGTGCAGCTCGTCGTGGGCGGCGAGCGGGTTCTGGCGGGCGAGGATCTCCGCGCGCAGCGCCACCTCGGAGGGGGTGAGGACGCCCTTGTCGACGTCCTTCAGGATGGCGAGCCCTTCGGCCAGCAGGCCCAAGCGCACGAGCTGGAGGGCCGCGCTCACCGCGGGGTCGTCCAGGAAGGCCTTGCGGACCGTCCAGGTGCGGGGTGTGCCGACCGGGGCCGGTGCCGGGACGGCCGCCACCGCCGCCGGGTCCACCTGATGCAGCCGGGAGGACGCGAGCAGCGCGTAGAAGCTCGTCGGGTGGTCGTGCAGGAGGCGGACCAAGCCGGCGATGCCCGCCTCTCGGGCGGCGGCGTCGGTGCTTTGGACCGTCGGCGCCTCCGCGTTCGGCCAGATGCGCCAGCGCGCCGCCCAATAGGCGCCGGCCAGCCAATGCACCGGGTCGCCCACCGGGTCCACCTCTGCTTGGAGGCGCTCCGCCCAGGAGATGGCCTGGGCGGTGTCTCCCGCGAGGTAGGCCGACCAGGCGAGGCGCCAGAAGCCCTCGGCCGCGAGATCTCCGTCGGCGTAGCGCGCAGCCTGCTGCTCCCACAGCGGCACGGCGCGCGAAGGCTGGCCGCCCACCTGCCACGCGACCCCGGCCAGCGCCAGGCCGTCGTCGGCCATCGAGTGCCCCGGGTAGAGGGTCGCGATGAGCCCGAAGGCCGACGCCGCGCCCGCCCAGTCTTTCTTTCGCTCCAAGGACTTGCCGGCGATGTATAGGCTTCGGGCGCCCTTGTCTTCGTCGAGGCCAGGGCAGGCGCGGCCGGCGGGCACCAGCACCTCGGCGGCGCGGGTGACGTTGTTGCGCTTGAACTGCGCGCGGCCGTAGGCGTGCCAGGCTTGGCACGCGCCCGCGGACGCGGGCCCGAGGGTGGCGAGCTTGGGCTCCAGGAAGGCCACGACCTCGTCCATCGCGCCCGCGCGCTGCAGCGCGTCGGCCCGCGCGCCGATCTCGGCGATCGTGGGCGAGAAGCCCACCCCGCGGCCCGTCGGGTCGCCCAGGTGGGTGGCGGCCTCCTTGCCCTCGGCGCTCTGCGGGTAGGCCGCCCAGAGGCGCCGCAGGTGCGCGGTGGCGGCCGGGGAGCCGATGCCCGCCTTGCGCGCGAGCGCGAGCAGGGCGGCTGCGGTGCCGTCCGCCGGATCCGGGCGATCGGCCAGGGAGGCCCAGATCTCGGCGGAGCGGGCCGTCGACCCTGCCTTTTGGTGGGCCTGCGCCTCCAGCAGCCGCGCCCGCGCCCAAATGCCGCTGCCCGGGCGCACCTGGGCGAAGGCGGCGGCGGCCTCGGCGGGCTGGCCGGCGGCGAGCAGAATCTCCCCGCGCAGCAGCGCCTCGTGGTCTGGCGGCGCGGACGGGCCGGCCGCCGCCAGCTCGGGGAGCAGGGGCAGCGCCTCGGCCGCCTTGCCCGCCCGCACCCGCGACCACGCCAGCACGAAGGCGCGGCTGCCCACTTGGTTGCCGTACAGCGAGGCGACGGGGAGCGCCTCCAGCCCCTGCGCGGCCTTCGCGTGGTCCCGCCGGGCCAGCGCGGCCGCCGTCGCGTCGTCGAGGGGCAGCACGGGCTCCAGGAAGGCCGGGCCGAGCATCACGAGCTCATCGCCGGGGGCCGGCGGGGCGAGGGCGCGGGCCGGCGGGGCGGCGGCGGTGGCCGCGAGGAGGAGGAGCAGGGGACGGAGCATCGGCGGCCCTTGGGGCGGTGCGCGCAGGGGAGGCGCGGCGGGGACGGCGGCCGTAACCCGCGGCGGTGCAGCGCTCTTGTGGCGATGGACGATCTCGGGCCGCTCCCGGGTCTGCCGCCGAAACGCGAGAGCGATAGGTCCCGCGCGTGGGGTGCAAGATGGGGGAGACCATGCGGTCAACGGCG
>JBEIVK010000239.1:0-5976 GCA_040373935.1 Alphaproteobacteria bacterium | reverse complement strand
GGCGCCGCGACCCGCCGGAGAGACCGGGTGCCGGCCGACGGCCGGCAGCCGCCCGACCGCGGCCCTAGATGGCGGGCGGCCACCGCAAAAGCGGCGCGATGAGGCCGGGGGTGGCCTCGCCGGCGGCGTCGGCGGCGGTGGCGATGGCGTCGACCTGGCCGGCGGGGCCGGGGCCGAGCGTGCTTTGGAGGCGGAGATCCACGGAGTCCCACGGCGTGTCGCCGAGGGCGGGGGATGGGTCCAGCGCGCCGGTGGTCGCGGCGAGGGGCCACGTGACGGAGACGGTGGCGGGACCGCCGTGTGCGGCGACCCAGGCGGAGGCGTCCAGGCGCTCGGCGAGCGCGCCGTCGGCCGTGCTGGCGGCCAGTTGGCCGGGCAGCTCGAGGGCGTCGGGGCAGGCGTCGGCGGGCGCGCCCGGCGCGGGGCCGGTGTCGAGGGCGCCGCTGTCGCCGGTGTCGCCGACGGGGGCGCGGTCGTGCCAGATGGCAGGGCCGATGGGGATGAAAGAGAGGCTGAGGACGGTGTCGGCCCCGCCGAGCGGGGCCGCGGCGCGGGCGGTGACCGGCGGGGTGGCGGAGACGTCGAGCCACAGCGCGTCGACAGAGAGGCCGCTGGGGGTGATGCCGCCGGCGAGCGGGGTGGCGGTGTCGATGCACGCGGTGGCGGCGTCCGCGCCGGAGGGGAGCGCGGTGTCCCCGGCCCAGGAGCCGGGGTTGCCGCGGCCGCAGCCGGCCAGGAGCGCGAGGAGGGCGGCGCGGAGGGGCGGGTGGGCCATGCGGCGCCAGTCTACGCGGATGCGGCGCGGGCGTCACCCGATTAGGCGGGGCGCCTTGGAGGTTCCATGTCCGATCCCACCGACACCGTCGACGAGGGCGCTGCCCCGGCCGCTGCTCCCGCCGCGGGCGCCCGCGCCCCGAACCCGCTCTCGCGCCCGTCGGACGCGGTGGCCCGCCCGGGCTTCCGCAACCCGCCGAACGCGAAGTCAAAAGCGCAAAAGCCCGGCAAGGGCAAGCGCTGAGGGTGGCGGGGGTGCGCGCGGGCGGGCCGCCGGGGCCCTTCACCTTCTACGAAGAGGACGAGGCGGCGCTGGCCGAGGTGCTGGCCGACGCCCCGCTCGACGCGGCGAGCCTCGCGCGGCCGCTGCGGGCCTGCGCGCGCGGCGGGTGCCGCGGCCTGTGCTGCCACGATGGCGTGTACCTCTCGCCGGAGTCGGCGCAGCGGGTGGCGGGCCTTGTGGCGGCGGCCGGGCCGGGCCCCTTCGCCACGCTCGGCCTCGCGCTGCCGCCCGCGGTGGTCGTGCAGGACGGCACCGGCGCCTGGAAGACGGCGACGGTCCCCGACGAGCACCCGCCGCTGCCCGGGCGCCCCGCCTGGTTTCCGCACACGCGCTGCGTGTTCCGCGCCGCCGACGGGAGCTGCGCGCTCCAGCACATCGGCGTTGCGAGCGGCCAGCACCCCTGGTTTTTTAAGCCGACGGCCTGCTGGCTGCACCCGCTCTCGACGGACCGCGCGGGGCGGCCGGTGGTGTGGCTTCCCGACGCCGGGACCGACCCGCACGCCGACGGCACCTACCGCGGCTACGCGAGCGCGACGCCGTGCGGCGCGGAGGTGGCCGAGGGGCCTCCGGCCGCCGCCACCCTCGACGCCGAGCTGGCGCTGCTGGGCGACATCGTGGGGCGCGACTACCGGGCCGAGGCCGCGGCGTGGCGCTCCACCACGGCGTCGTAGTAGTCGATGATCTGCCGGACATAGGTGCGCTTCTCGGTGTAGTCCCCCGGGAAGAAGCTGCGCTTGAAGCCGTAGATGATGGTGTGGCGGAGCTGCCGGAGGTCCATGCCGAAGGCGTGCACCGCGAGCTCGACCTCGCGCGTGACGCTGGTGTGCGAGACGAGGCGGTTGTCCGTGCAGAGCGTCGCGGACAGCCGCTCGGACAAGAAGCGCCCGAAGACGTGGTTTTCGACGGTGCCGATGCTCGGGTTCGTCTGCAGGTTGGAGGTGATGCACACCTCCAGCGTGACGCGGCGGTCCGCGATGTACTGCGCGAGGCGGCGGGTGTACGCCGCCGGATCTCCCACCCCAGGGCCACACAGCTCCGGGCTGAACAGGTGGTAGCCGTGGCCGATGCGGTCTGCGTAGAGCGCGGTGATGGCGTCGAACATCGACTCCGGGCCGTAGGCCTCCCCGGCGTGGACCGTCTTCTTGAGGAAGTTGCGGTGCGCGTAGGCGAAGGCCGCCGCGTGGTGGTGGGCCGGGTAGCCGTCCTCGCGCCCCGCGAGGTCAAAGCCGACGATCGGAATGCCCAGCTCATCCCGGGCGCGCACGGCGGCGCGGGCCAGCTCTTCGCTGGCCATCGGGAAGACCACGCCCTCCGGCGCCCGCGGGAACAGCGCGAGGAGCTGGCCGTACCACTGTGAGAAGTGCTCGTTGAAGTAGCGCATCGCACAGACCACGATGCCGAAGCGGAACGGGGGCTCGCCCCGGAGCAGCACCGCCTCGGAGCGCCCGTGCTCGTCCTGGGCGCGGCGCAGACCCCGGTTGACGGCGCCGAGCACGGCGTCGAAGTCGAAGCCCCGGTGCATGTGGAGCTGCGGGGCGAAGCGCACCTCGATGTAGCGCACGCCCTCGTCGATGTTGTCCCAGGCCAGCTCCCACGCCGCGCGTTCGAGCGCCTCGGCGTCTTGCAGCACGGCGCAGGTGTACGCGAAGCCCGTGAGGTACTCCTCGAGGCTGGCGTAGGCCGGCTTGAAGACCAGGGCGTTGAGCCCCTCGATGCTGTCGGCGGGCAAGCGCACGCCGCGCTCGCGCGCCATCTCGATGACGCTGCGCTCGCGCAAAGAGCCGTCGAGGTGGACGTGGAGATCAGTCTTTGGCAGGTCGCGGAGCAGGGCGGTCGTGATCATGGTGCGGCCGGGATATCTCGTCGGGCCGGCCCTTGCGTCCGCCACCCGGTGCAGCCGGCCGGCCCCCCGGAGTGCCCGATGCCGCGCATCTGCGCTTTCTTCCTGAGCGTGTGGGCCTGGTCCACGCCGGCCGCCGCGCGCGCCCCGCTCGCCGCCGGCGCCGACGACCCCCTGCTGCGCATCGCCGGTGACGAGCTCACGCGGGCGATGGGCGCGCTCGCCACCCGGCCGGACCCGCCCTATTGGATGGGCCTGGGCGTGGTGGACCGCGAGGTGCTGGAGGTCCAGGCCACCCACGGGGCCGCAGGCGCCATCTCGCGGTCCCGCGTGCGGCTGGGCGACGTCGACGTGCGCGTGGGCAGCTACGCCCTCGACAACACGCACAAGCTCCGGGACGCAGGCCCCTTCGACGAGCCCGACCGCCCGGACGTGGACCTCCCCCTCGACGACGCGGCGCCGGCCGTGACGGCCCACGCCTTCTGGGACGCCATCGACGCGAGCTACCGCGGCGCGGCGCGGCGGCTCATCCAGGTTCGCACCAACCAAGCCGTCAAGGTGGACCGGGAAGACCGCTCGGACGACTTCTCCCCCACGCCGGCCGAGGTGGACCTCGGCGCGGTCGCGGACGCCGGCGCCGGCGTGGACCCGGCGGCCTGGCAGGCGCTCGTGCGGCAGGCCTCGGCGGTGTTCCTGGAGTATCCGCAGGTCCACGACAGCAACGTCACCCTGCGCTTGCAAGACGACGTGGTCTACACCCTCACGAGCGAGGGGACGCGGGTGCGCGAGCAGCGCGTGCTGGTGCGGGTGGCCGTGTGGGGAGGCACCGTGGCCGACGACGGCATGGAGCTGGCGGTCTACGATTACGTGGACGCGGCCTCGCCGGGCGGCCTCCCCTCCCCTGCCGCGGTCGTCGAGATGGCGCACGGGGTCGCCAAGCAGGTGACGGCGCTGCGCGCGGCGCCGGTGGTGGATCCCTACGTCGGCCCCGCCATCCTGCGGGGCCGGGCCGCCGCGGTCTTTTTCCACGAGATCCTCGGGCATCGCGCGGAGGGGCATCGCCAAAAGGACGAAGAGGAGGGGCAGACGCTGCGCGACAAGGTGGGGGAGCGCATCTTCCCGCCCTTCTTGTCGGTGGTGGACGACCCGACGCTGCGCCGCATCGGCGCGGTGGACCTCTCGGGCCACTACCGCTTCGACGACGAAGGCGTGGCCGCCGAACGGGTCACGCTCGTCGAAGACGGCGTCTACAAGGGCTTCCTCATGTCGCGGGCTCCCATCGAGGGCTTCGCGCACAGCAACGGGCACGGCCGCCGCCAGCCCGGGGCCGCGCCGGTCGCGCGGCAGGGAAACCTGATCGTGAGCACCCGCAACCCGCTGCCGGACGCCACCCTCCGCGCCGAGCTGCTCAAGCTGCTGAAGCAGCAGGGGCGGCCCTTCGGGCTCATCTTCGACGACATCTCCGGCGGCTTTACGTTCACCGGCCGCTCCACGCCCAACTCCTACGCCGTCCAGCCCGTCACGGTGTGGCGGGTGTGGGCGGACGGCCGCCCCGACGAGCTGGTGCGCGGGGTCGACCTCATCGGCACGCCGCTGCTCACCTTCGGCCGCATCGTGGCCGGTAGCCAGACGGTCGAGGTCTTCAACGGCATGTGCGGCGCCGAGAGCGGCTGGGTCCCCGTGAGCGCCGCCGCGCCCGCCCTGCTCGTGAGCGAGGTCGAAGTGCAACGCCGCGAGAAAGGCAACGACCGCCCGCCCGTCCTCCCCGTCCCGGCACCCTGATGCGCGCTCTCCTCTGCTGCACCGCCACCCTCCTCGCCGCTGCGGCCCCCCGCACCGCGGTCGCCACGAGCGTGCCAGACCCCTCCCGCGTGCGCGACGACGCCGCCTTGGTCGCCGCCGTGGAGGCCGAGCTGGCCCGGGCGGTGGGCGCCGCCCTGCCCGGGCAGCCGGCCGCTTGGTGGGGCGCCGCCGAGGTGGTCGACGGGGACGTCAGCACCGCGATGGCCACCTTCGGCGCCCTGACGGGCTTCGACCACGCGCCCTACCGCGCGCTGCGCACCGAGCTGCGCGTGGGGGACGCCACCTTCGACTCGGGCGACTTCGAGCCCACCTTCGGCGGGCGCGACGGCGTGTCGATGCGCGGCCTGCCGCTCGACGACCTTCCCCCCGCGTTGCGCCGGGAGGCCTGGCTCGCCGCAGACCACGCGCTCAAGGGCGCGACGGAGATGCTGTCGGCCCGCCGCGCCGCCCGCGAGGGGCGTCCGCCGCCCGAGACGCCCCTCCCCGCGATGCACCCAGCCCCGCCGTACACCTCGGGCCCCGTGGCGGCGCCCCCGGCCGAGGCAGAGGCCACCGCCGCCCTCGCCGCCGCGATCAGCGCGCGCCTCGCCGTGCCCGGCATCGAGGAGGGCGACGCCATCGCCCGCTCCTGGTCCGGGCGGCGCCTGCTGGTGACGAGCGAGGGCACGCGCGGCTGGATGCCCACCGGCTTCTGCGTCCTGCGCGCCGAGGCCATCGCCCGAGACCCGGACGGCGCGCGGGTGCGCAGCACCCGGTCCTGGGTCGCCCGCACCTGCGCCGGCCTCCCGCCCCGCGCCACCCTCGAAGCCGAGACCGACGCCCTGGTCGCCGCGGTGCTCGCGCGCGCCGGCGCGCCCATCGAGCGGGAGTACCTGGGGCCGGTGCTGTTCGAGGCGCCCGCGGCCTTGGAGCTGTTCCGGCAGGTCCTGGCCGGGGAGATCGCGGGCTCGCCTCCCCCCGAGGCCCCGCCGGATCCGGCGGCGCACGACGGCCTCGGGCCGGCCAGCGGCGCGCGCATCGGCCGGAGGCTCCTGCCGGACGGATGGTCGGTGGTGGACGACCCGAGCGCCGCCCCGGGCTCGGCCGCCAGCTACACCCACGACTTCGAGGGCGTCCCGGCCACGCCGGTTTCCGTCGTCGAGGATGGCGTCGTGCGCGCGCTCCTGCACAGCCGCATCCCGCGGGCCGGGGCCGAGGGGAGCACCGGGCACGGCCGCGCGCTCGGCGACGAGCGCCGCGCCGCCCTCCCCGCGGTCGTCGCGGTCGACCCGCCGCG
>JBEIVK010000530.1:0-3346 GCA_040373935.1 Alphaproteobacteria bacterium | reverse complement strand
GGCGGCCCGGAGGGCCGGTGCGGGCCGGGCCTGACCGGACCGCACGGAGCGGCCTCGCCGCGACCCCCCGGAAGGGCCGGGTGCCGGGGCGAGGCCCCGGCAGCCGCCCAACGGGATGGCTACGCGCAGGCGCGGCGGCGGAGGAGGACCATCGTGAGGCCGAGCAGGCCGAGAAGGGCAGTCGGGACGGCGTGGTTGCCGCCGGCGGTGCTGCAGCCCAGGGCGACCATCCCGGCGGCGCGGCCTGCGCCGGGGGCGGTGGCGGGTGCGTCGGGCCCGGCGTCGGCGACAGCGGCCTCGGTGGTGCTGCGGGCGGGGGCCTCGGTGCCGGCGCGCGGGGTGGCGTCGAAGCCGTCGCAGTCTTGGTCCACCGTGTCGGCGGCGATCTCGGCCACGCCGGGGTTGACGAAGCCGTCGAGGTCGTTGCAGTCGGTGCCGCCGTGCTCGAGGGCGTCCCAGCCGTCGCCGTCGCGGTCGAAGTCGGCGGCGGCGTCGCAGTTGCTGTCGACGCCGTCGTACCAGGCGTCGGGGGCGCCGGGGTACACGGCGTCCAGGCTGTCGTCGCAGTCGAGCGAGGCGGTCCAGCCGTCGCCGTCGCGGTCCGGGTCGGTGAGGCCGTCGCAGTTGACGTCGAGCTTGTCGCCGTCGGACTCGGCGGCGCCTGTGTAGACGGTGGGGTTGGTGTCCACGCAGTCCGTGCCGCCGAACTGCATCGCGTCCTGGCCATCGCCGTCCTGGTCGAAGTCGGAGGCGCCGTCGCAGTCGCTGTCGATGCCGTCGTAGGGGGCGTCCGCGGCGCGCTCGTTCACGCTGACGTCGAGGTCGTTGCAGTCGCGGCCGAAGGCGAAGCCGTCGCCATCGCGGTCCGACAGGGCGCTGGCGTGGGCGCCGCCGTAGAGGCCGGCGTCGGCGGCGGTGTCGTCGCGGTCTGCCTCGCCGGCGACGCCGATGTCGAGGGCGGGGGAGCCGCCGCGCAGGGCGTACACCCCGGCGCGGGCGTCCACGAAGCGCGGGTCGGCGACGTGGACCTGCTCGCCGGCGGTGGCGCAGCCGGACAGGCCGCCCGCGCGGTCCCCGTCGTTCTCCCAGAGCACGCCCTCCTCGAAGCGGAGGCGGGCGCTCCCGGCGCAGGCGAGGCCGTCGCCGTGGGCGTCCATGACGATGACGCCGCGGAGGAGGGCGCTGCCCGCGCTGGCCGCGTAGCCGCCGCCGATGCCGGCGCCGACGCGGTGCAGCACGGAGTAGCCGAGGGTGGCCTGCCCGCCGCCCTGCCAGATGGCGCCGCCGCTCCCGCTGGCGTAGCTGTCGACGAACAGGAGGTTCATGCCGGTGAAGGCGCCGCCGCGCAGGGCCAGTCCGGCGCCGAGGGCCGCTTGGCCGGCGCGCAGCTCGCTGCGGATGACGCGGGCCGTCGCGCCGTCGAGGAGGAGGTGGCCGCCCTCCGTGGCGGTGTTGTCCTCGAAGTGGACGTCCATCGCGTCGAGCTCGGTGCCGGGGCCGGCGAAGACCGCGCCGCCGTGCGGGGCGACGTTGTCGCTGGCGGCGACGGCGCGGAGGCTGAGGCGGCCGCCGAGCGCGACGATGGCGCCGCCGGCTTCGCCCGCGCGGTTGCCCTCGAAGGCGGAGCCGCTGATGGAGACCTTGGCGCCCTCGCTGTAGATGGCGCCGCCGCGGGTGGCGGCGTTGGCCTCGAAGCGGCTGTCCTCGATGGTGAGGCCGGCCCCGGCGTTTGCGATGACGACGCCGTTGGCGCCGATGAACTCGCGAACGGTGACGTTGCGGAGGACGGCCTCGGCGTCCGGGCGGACGGCGAGGGCGTAGCCCGTGGCGGGGTGGCCGCCGGCCTCCAGGGTGGCGGAGTCGAGCACGAGGCTGCCCGCGGCGACCTCGATCGCGTGGGGCACGCCGGAGATGTGGAGGCCGAACGCGCGGACGGCGGCGCCGGCGTCGCGGACCTGAAGGCCGGCGACCCGCGCGCCGCGCTTGGACTGGATGGAGACCTGCACCGGCTTGTCGATGACGATGGCGCCGTGCTCGCCGGGCGCGAGGACCAGGACATCGCCATCCTGCAGGTAGGGGACGACGTCCTCGACGCGCGTCGGGCCTTCGGCGGCCTGGGGGTCGACGGTGATCTCCGCGGCGAGCGCGCTGGTCGGGAAGAGCAGGGCGGCGAGGCTTGTGCGGCGCATGCGGGCTCCTGCGCAGGGAGGCTCCTGGCGAGGGGGAGAGCGGATCGGCCCGCCGACGGGATGAGGGGGCGCCGGAGAAAAAGGAGCGCGGGGGGACTCGTGCCCGCGGCACGCGATCAACGGCGGATTAGTCTGCGAAGGTGAGCACCGAAGAGCTGCCGCCGTCGCGCCCCGCCATCGGCCCGTACCGGGTCATCCGCCCGCTCGCCCGCGGCGGAATGGCCGGAGTCTACGAGGTGGAAGACCCGGAGACGGGCGCCCGGCTCGCGCTCAAGCTCCTGGCGCAAGCGGGCACGGCCGCCCCGCGGTTCGACCGGGAGTACGCCGCGCTGACGCGCCTGGACCACCCGGCGATCGTCCGGGCCTACCGCTACGGGCACACCCCGGAGGGCGAGCCGTTCCTGACGATGGAGCGCGTGGATGGCGTGCCGGCGCAGGTCTACGCCAAGCAGCTCGGGCGCCCGGGCGCGCCGGAGCGGACGGCGCGGGTGCTCGCCGTGGGCGCCCAGGTGGCGCGGGCCCTGGCGTACCTTCACGACCGCGGCCTCGTGCACCGCGATCTCAAAAGCTCCAACGTGCTGGTGCGGCCGGACGGCGCCGTGAAGCTGCTCGACTTCGGCACCGCGCGCCGCCTGGACCCTGCAGACGCGATCACCCGCCACGGCGAGTTCGTGGGGACCTACGCCTACGCCGCGCCAGAGCAGCTCGCCGGGCGCCCGGTGGACCACCGCGCCGACCTCTACTCCCTCGGCGTGCTGCTGTACCGGCTGCTGGCGGGGCGTCGGCCCTTCGAGGGCGCGACGCCGCAAGAGCTGGCGCGTCAGCACCTGGAGGTGGAGCCGCCGCCGCTCGACGAGAAGGTCGCCGGGCTGCCCGCCGCGGTGGCGGCGCTGGTCGGGCACCTGCTCGCGAAGGACCCGGCGGGGCGTCCGTCGTCGGCCTGGGTGGTCGCCGAGGCCCTCGAAGGGCGGGCCGAGCCGGGCGCGCCGCAGGCCACGCGCCCCGACCTCCTCGGCCGCGAGGGCGTGCTGGCGGTGGTCGAGAGCTGGCTGGACCTCGGCGCGGACGGCGTGGCGATGCTGCTCTTGGCCGCCGAGGGCGCGGGGGCCGGCGCCGTGCTCGACGCCACGGCGGCCCTCGGCCGGGCCCGGGGGCGC
>JBEIVK010000877.1:0-1825 GCA_040373935.1 Alphaproteobacteria bacterium | reverse complement strand
CCACCCGCGCCACGCGCGCGGCGTCGCCCGGCCGAAGCCCGCGCGGTGGAGGCACCTGCCCCAAGCGATACGGCGCGGCGACCCGCGCCAGGGCCGCCGCGTAGCGCGGGTCCCCGGAAGCGCCCACGCCGCCGGCTGCGCCGTGATGGGGATCGTGGCCGTGGGAGTGGTCGTGACTGTCGCCCCGCTCGCCGGCGGCCCGCGCGTCGTCTTCTGGGCGCAGGGGCGCGTCATCGCCCGCCACCCACCGCACGGGCCCGTTCGCCGCGGGCGCGCCCTCCCCCGCCGCACCCTCCGGCCCAAGGAGCGCCTCCTCCACGCTGAGCGAGCATCCCCGCGGGTGGTCTCCCGCGAGGCGCCCGTGCAAGGTGACGCGCCCCTCGGCATCCACCTCGCCGATGTCGCGGGTTTCGATGCAGCAGACCGACGACACGTTCGCGAGGTCCAGGAAGCGCAGCACGCCGCGCGCCGCCGGCGCGCCCGTCCACGGGTCCACCGCCACCACCCGCATCCAAGGCGGCGGCACAAAGGGCTCCCCGAGCCCGGCAGCCCAGAGCTGGCTGCTCAGCTCGGTCATTCCGTACTCGCCGACGAGGCGCGCCCCGGGGAGCTGCGCCCGCAGCGCCGCCGCGAGGTCCGCCTCGCCCACCGCGAGGCGCCGCCCTTTGAAGCCCCCGGTGACCATCACGACGCTGCCGGGCGGCAGGTGAAGCGGCCCGGGATCCGCCGCGATCCACGCCGCGAACGCGAAGGCGGTGCCCGGGACGAACACCGGCCCCGGCGCCGCCGCGCAGGCCCGCCGAAAGCCCAGGGCGTCCACGCCCGCCTCGAGGGTGAAGAAGGTCTGGATGTCGTCCACGAAGGACCGGCACATGTGCCCGAGGCTGGAGTCGGCGTCCGACGGGACCAGCGACACGGCGCGGCGCGGGATGGGCCCCACCACCGCCTCGGCGTGGCGGCGCGCCCCGTGGTCGTACACGCCGAGCGAGCGCACCCGGTGCGTGCCCCGCGGCCCGGTGGTGCCGCTGGTGCGGAACCGCGCGGCCGCGTCCTGCGGCGGAAAGCAGGTGAGCGGCAGGTCCCGGAACAGCGCGACCGGGACGGCGGGGATGTCGTCGACCCGGGCGGGCGCCGGCCCGCACGCCGCGTAGTCCGCGTTGGTCGCGTGCTGCCAGCGCGCGAGCCCAAGGGCCAGGGACGCAAAGTCCCACGGCGACCGCCCGTCGATGAAGGCGCAGACGGCCGCCTCCCACTCCTCGACCGCCGCGAACCCGGGAATCACGCGAGCACCGCCGCGAGCGCCTGGTGGAAGTGGTGGATCTGCGCGTCGCTCACGACGAAGGGCGGCGTCAAGCAGAGCACCATGCCGCCGGGCACCGGCTCGTCGGCGTCCGCCCCGACGTCGCCCGAGGGCAACACGAGCACGCCGTGCGCCATCAACGCGCGGCTCACGCGCAGCGGGTCCGGCACCTCGACCCCGAGCAGCAAGCCCTCCCCGCGCACCCGCAGCCCCAGCGCCTCGATGCCCGACCGCAAGCGCTCCCCGCGCGCCGCCACGGTGGGCACCAGGTCGCCCAGCACGTCGAGCGCCGCCAGCGCCATCGCGCAGCCGACCGGGTTGCCGAGGAAGGTCTGCGTGTGGATGGCCTCGCCCCGCGACGCGCCCCAGGCGTCCATCGCCGCCGCGGTGCCCAAGCACGCCGAGATGGGGAAGCCGCCCCCGAGCGCCTTGCCGATGCAGAGCAGATCCGGCTGCGTGCCCTCGACCTCCCCGCGGAACCAGACGCCCGTGCGGCCGAGGCCCGTGTAGATTTCGTCCCAGATG
>JBEIVK010000418.1:0-4033 GCA_040373935.1 Alphaproteobacteria bacterium | reverse complement strand
CGCGCCTCGTGGCCGCCACCCAGGACGCCCCGCCGGCGGCGCGGGTCGCCCTCGCGCAGGCGGCCTTGGAGCGGCGGGCCTGGGCGGACGCCGCGATGCACGCGCGGGCCGCGCTGGCGACGGGGCGGGACCTCGCCTTTGCCCGGGCCATTCAGGGGGTCGCGGCCGCTGAGGCGGGGCAGGCCGAGGAGGCCGACTCGCTGCTGCGCCAGGCGCTCCAGGAGGCGCCGCAAGACCCGGCGATTCGCCGCCTTCACGCCCGCGCGCGGCAGCGGTCGGGGGACCGGGCCGGGGCGCGCACCGCGTGGGAGGAGGTTCTGCGACTTGCCCCCGACGACCTGGGCGCGCGCCGGGCCCTCGTGGCGCTGGACGCAGGATAAGCGCCGGGCGGAGAGGGGGCGGCCATGCATGTACTGCTGGTGGGTGCAGGCGGGCGGGAGTCGGCCCTCGCCTGGAAGTTGAGCGCCGAAGCGGGGCTGCGCCTGTCGGTGAGCGAGGCCCACCCCGGGTTCCCGGCCGGGGCGGTGGTCGCCTCGGGAGACCTCGCGGCGTGGGCGGCCGAGAATGGCGTCGACCTCGTCGTCGTCGGCCCGGAGGCCCCGCTCGCCGCCGGCTTGGCAGACCGCTGCGCCGCGCGCGGCGTGGCGGTGTTTGGCCCGTCCGCGGCGGCGGCGCGCCTCGAGTCCTCCAAGGCGTTCTGCAAAGAGTTTCTGGTGCGCAACCGCATCCCCACGGCCCGCGCGCAGGTCTGTGCATCGGCGGCAGCGGCGCACGCGGCCATCGACGGCCCCTGCGTGGTGAAGGCCGATGGCCTCGCGGCCGGCAAGGGCGTGGTGGTGGCGGACGACGCGGCGGCCGCGCACGCGGCGGTGGATGCCATGTTCGGCGGGGCCTTTGGCGCCGCCGGGGCGCAAGTGGTCATCGAGGAGCGCCTCGCGGGGCCGGAGGTGTCGGTTCTGGCGCTCTGCGACGGCCGGCGCGCCGTTCCGCTGCTGGCCGCCCGGGATCACAAGCGCCGCTTCGAGGGCGAGGCCGGGCCCAACACGGGCGGCATGGGGGCCATCTGCCCCGTGCCTGGCTTGGGGGACGCCTTCGTGGAGGCTGTGCGCGCGCAGGTGCTGCAGCCCACCGTGGACGCGATGGCGGCGGCGGGGACGCCCTTTGTGGGCGTGCTGTACGCCGGGCTGATGCTCACCGCGCAGGGCCCAAAGGTGCTGGAGTTCAACGTCCGCTTCGGCGACCCGGAGTGCCAACCGCTCATGCTCCTGCTCGACGAGCCTCTGGCGCCGCTGCTCGCCGCGGCGGCTGCCGGCGCGTTGCCGGCCCGCCCGCTGCGGTGGCGCTCCGGGGCGGCCTGTTGCGTGGTCGCCGTGCAGGAGGGCTACCCCGGCCCGGTGGGCGCGGGGGCCCCGCTCGGTCCGGTCCCGCCGGCTTCGCCCGACGCCGTCGTGTTCGCCGCTGGGGTGCGCGCCGGGGCGGGCGGGCGCTGGGAGGCCGCGGGCGGGCGGGTGCTCGGCCTGACGGCCTGGGGGTCCGACCTCCCGTCCGCGCGGGCCGGGGCCTACGCCCTCTGGGATCAGCTGCGCTGGCCGGGCGGGGCAGTGCGCGCCGACATCGGGGTGGGCGCTGGGGCCTGATGCGGCGATCGGCGTGCCTCCGGGCGTGGGCGCCGCCCCCTGCACGGTGGACTGTCCGGCGCCGGGGCTCTGGGTGGCCCAGCCGCGCCGGGGTTTCCGGTACGCGATGGACGCGATCCTGCTCGCCGGGTTCGCCGCGGAGGGCGGCCTGCCGCGCGCGCTCGTGGACGCCGGCGCGGGCTCGGGGGTCGTCGGGCTGTTGCTGGCACGCGCCGGCGCCGGCGCGGTCACCCTGCTGGACGTGCGGCCCGAGTGGCGTGCGGCCCAGGAGTGGTCCATCCGCGCGAGCGGGCTCGCCGGGCGGGTGACAGCCTGCACGGCGGATCTTCGGTCCTGGGACGGGCCGCCTGTCGACGCGGTCGTCATGAACCCGCCGTACTTCTCGCCGCGCGCGGGCCCGGTCTCGCCGGACCTGGTGCGGGCGGCGGCCCGCAGCGCCCTTCACGGCTCGCTGGGCGACCTCCTGGCCGTTCTGCCACGGGTGGGGCGGCGCGTCTGCGTGGTCCTGCCCGCCGGCCTGGAGGCGGCCGGGGTGGCGGGTCTCGCGGCGGGAGGCGCGGTGTTGCGCCGGATCGTGCGGCTGCCCCCCGCCTTTGTGCTGCTGGAGGCCGGGACCCCGCCGAGCGGCGCCGTGGACGCGCGATGCTGGCCGCTGCCGCCCGGAGGCGCCCCTCCACCGGGCGTGCAGGCGTGGTACGCGTCCGTCGGCGCCAGGTTGGGCGCCGCGCCATGAGCCACGACGACCCGCACCGCCTGTTCACCCGCTCCGGCCCTCGCAACCCGGGCATGCTGCCCCGCGGCGACGACGACGCCCTGGGCCACGCGCTCTTTGGGCGGCTGGGCGAGGCCATCGCCCGCGGCCTGCCCCGCCCGGTGGTGCTCGTGTTGCAAGAGCGCTGGGTGGACCAGGTGGACATCGTGCCCATCCTCGCGGAGCCCGCCCCGGCGCGCGAGCGCTTCCTGTCCGCGTTGTGCGGCGCGCCGGACGCCGAGTGCAGCGCCCTGGTGGGCGTGATGCGCCTGTCGCGCCCCGGGCGCCCGCGCGCGGGCATCGTGTACCTCGAGTGGCCCGACAACCGCTGGTGGACGGCCTACGGCTTGCTGGGCGAGGACAGCCGTTTCGCCCCGGGCGCGCCGCACCTGGTTCGCCGCGCGGTGGATGGCTGGCCTCGCCCGGGCGGGGTCGGCGGCTGGTTCGCGCGGGCGCGGCGCGAGGGCCTTCGGCTGGACCGCACGATGGACGCGCCGCAAGGCGGGCTCGGACTGGTCCACTAGCGGCGGCGGTTGAACCGCCCCCCCGGCCGGGCTAAGGCGACCCGCCGCCCTGAGGACTCCATGTCGCCCGTGTTCCGCGAGTTGCCGCCCCCCGTCGCCTTGGAGGAGGAGGTCCTCCGGTTCTGGGAGGCGCAGGGCATCTTCCGCAAGTCCCTGGAGAAGCCGGGGCCCAAGGGCGCCTTCGTGTTCTACGAGGGGCCGCCCACGGCCAACGGCACGCCGCACAACGGGCATGTGCTGACGCGCGTCATCAAGGACCTCTTCCCCCGCTACAAAACGATGCGCGGCTACACGGTCCCGCGAAAGGCCGGCTGGGACACCCACGGGCTGCCGGTCGAGATCGAGGTGGAAAAAGAGCTGGGCATGCGCGAAGACGGCGCGCACCGCAACGCGCGGGACGCCGTGCTGGCCTACGGCCTCGACAACTTCGCGTACCGCTGCATGGAGTCGGTGTTCAAGTACACCGAGGAGTGGCGCCAGCTCACGGACCGTGTCGGGTTCTGGGTGGACATGGGCGACGCCTACGTCACCTACCACAAGCCCTACGTCGAGTCGGTGTGGTGGGCGCTGAAGCAGCTGTTCGACCGCGGGCTGCTCTACCAGGGCCTGAAGGTCGTGTGGTGGTGGCCGGAGGGCGGCACGGCGCTGTCCTCTGGCGAGGTGGGCGAGGGCTACCGCGACGTGGACGACCCTTCGGTCACGATCCGCTTCCCCGTCGAGGGCCAGGCGGGCACCTCGTTCCTGGCCTGGACGACGACGCCCTGGACGCTGCCGTCCAACGTGGCGCTCACGGTCCACCCCGACTTGGACTACGCCTACACCCAGGTTGGAGACGAGGTCTTCATCACGGCGGCCGCCCTCGCGCCTCCGGGAGAGCGCCTGCGCACCGTTCCCGGGCGGGAGCTGGTCGGCCTGCGCTACACCCCGCCGTTCCGCCTCGCGGCTGACCCGGGGGGGCGTGCCTTCGTCGTCGTGGACGGCCGTCATGTCACGACGGACGCCGGCACCGGGGTCGTGCACACGGCGCCGGCCTACGGCGTGGACGACCACGAGATGCGGGTGCATCACGGCCTCGGCATCCTGCACGCGGTCGGTCCCGACGGCCGGGTGTCGGATCTGCT
>JBEIVK010000395.1:0-4207 GCA_040373935.1 Alphaproteobacteria bacterium | reverse complement strand
GCCAGCACGACCTCCACCCCGGCCCCGCGCAGTCCGCGGACCATGCGCCGGAGATGGCCGGCGAAGATCTGCTCCTTGAGGCGCTGCTCTTCTTCGAGGCGGCGGGTGACCTCGCGCCCGGCGAGGCCATCGGGGAAGAGGCGGAGGTCGGGCGGACGGCGGCGGGCGCTGTAGACGGCTTGGTCCACCGGGTCGTCCAAGCGCAGCGGCGGCGCGTCGATGGACTCGACGGCGGGGGCGCCCGCGCCGGAGAGGCGGGCGACGAGGCCGAACAAGCGCCACTGGCCCAGCGCGGAGAGCAGGCGCCAGGCGAGCAGCGGATGCCGGGCGGCGGGGCCGGTGAAGAAGGTCGTCATCGTGTGCTCGTTGTTGCCGATGGCGAGCACGACGAGGTCTGCGCGGGCCGGGATGGCGGCGCCGACGACGGGCAGGAGGCGGCCGGCGTAGGTGCCGCAGCGGCCGAAGTTGAGCACCTCCACGCCGGGACCGAGGGCGGCGCCGAGCTGGGCGGGCAGGGCTTCGGGGGCATCGAGGCCGAGCCCGTAGACGAAGGACTCGCCCACGACGACGACGCGCGGGCGGGTGGGCACGCGGGCGAAACGCTCGGGGCGCACCCGCTCGTAGGCGGCCCCCTGGTCTGGACAGAGGACCCAGTGGGCGTCGCCGGAGGGGCAGAGGACGTCGACGGGCGCGGGGCCGGGCAGGGGGTCGAGGCGCAGCGGCCGGCCGCCGATCGCCTCGAGCACGACCAGCGCCAGCTCGACGCCCGCGAGCACGGCGACCGCGACGGCGGCCCCGAGCGCGGCGCGACGCAGGCGGGTCACCGGAGGTCCACGCAGCAGCGGGTGCCGGCTTGCGGGTCGGCGAAGGCCGGGTTCGCCGCCGCTTGGCTTCGGCACTGGCCAAGGCCGGAGGAGAGGTTCCAGCTCCCCCCGAGGAGCACCGGCCCGCGCGGCCCGTCTGCCCACTCCCACAGGTTGCCGGATTGATCCAGGGTGCCGGCGGCGCTGCGGCAGTCGGCGAAGGCGCCGGCGGCGCGCTGGGAGCCGCCCGTCTCTGCGCCGTCCGAGGTGTCGTGGCAGCGACCGGGCGCGTACACGTCGCCGTAGGGCCAGCGGGTGCGGGCGGGGCCTTCGCAGGCGGCGACCCACTCGCCCACGGTGCAGAGGCGCTTGCCGGCCTCGGCGCACGCGGCGCGGGCGGCCTCGGCGTCGAGGCCCCCGCGCACGGGGCCACCCGCGGTGTTGGGGTATTCGTGGGCGTCAAGGCAAACGCGAGCCGAGACGGCGACCGTGTCGGCGGGGCAGGGCGCGACCGGCGCGGGGGCCGGTGGCGGGGCGGCGGCCGGCTCGCCCCGGCAGCACCGGAAGCCGACGTCGGGGAAGGGGACGTCTGCGGGGGCGACCGGGTAGTTCTCGGCCGGGCGACAGGTGGCCCCGGGGCCGTGGCTGCGGGCGCTGCCCCCGCGCAGCTCGTGCAGCGGCGCCGTGCTGCCGGGCGGGCGCAGCATCGCGGCCTCCAACGGGGTGCTCGTCCACTCCCAGACGCTGCCGGTGAGGTCGAACACGCCGCCCGGGGTGCGGCAGCCGGCGTGCGCGCCGGCGGGGGTGGTGGTGGGGCCGGCGGCGTCGGTGGCGCAGGCGCCGGGGCGGAAGGTGGGGCCGTAGGGGTACGCTTGGACGGAGGGGCCGCCGCAGGCCCGCTCCCACTCCGCGGCGCTGCAGAGGCGTTTGCCAGCGGCCGCGCAGGCCTCGGCCGCCTCGATGGCGGTGCGGGCGACCACGGGCAGGGCCTTCGGGCGGTTTGGGTATTCGTAGACGTCGATGAACAGGCCGGGGCTGTGCTCGACCTCGCGCGCGGGGTCGTAGGGGAGCTGGGACGACGCGGCGCGGGCGGCTGCGAGGCGGCGCGCCGCGTCGGCGGCGATGGCCGAAGCGTCGGGGGCGGTCGGAGACCAGCAGCAGCGGGCGGCGGCGGAGAAAATCGCCTTCTCGGGGGAGATGCGGTAGTCCGGCGCGCGGCTGTAGTCGCCGGTGCAGTCCGCGTAGCCGCCGTAGGTGTACCAGGCCCCGCCCTCCAGGCTCCCGGCGTTGCCCTTCCAGTCGTCGAGCACCCACTCCTCGGCGTTGCCGATGAGGTCGTACACCCCCTCCGGCGTGCGGCAGAGCGGGAAGGCCCCGGCCGCTGCCACGAGGGCTTGGGGGTCCATCATCGAGGTGTGGCCGGAGGGCAGCGGGCGACGGGTGTGGCAGACCCCGGCGACCTCGCCCGGGCCGTAGCCGAAGCGCCGCGTGCCGTCGGGCCCGGCGCAGGCGCGCCGCCATTCGGCCGCCGTGCACAAGCGCTTCCCGTCGGCGGCACAGAGCGCCGCCGCCCCCGCGAGGTCGAGGTTGAGCGTGGGCTTCTCGCCCGGGCGCGACGGGGCTTCGTGCGGGTCGATCCAGAAGGCCGCCGGCCCGCCCGCGGTCGCCGGGATCTCCACCATGCCGCGCGGGGCGCCCCCGCAGCCGGCCGTGAGCAGCAGCAGGAAGGGCCTCACGGCGGCGCCCCCGCGCAGCACCGCGCGCCGGCGACTCCGGGGCCTGCGATGCCGGGAGCGCTGCAGGCGACAGCGCCGGGCGGGCTGTCCACGGCGCCGCCCACCCGGAGGCCCGCGCCGCCGGGGCCCTTGACCCACTCCGCGACGTTGCCGAGGAGGTCGAAGACGCCGTCGGGCGAGACGCAGGAAGGCCACGCGCCGGACTGGAGCGGCCCGGGCGCCGCCCCGCCGACCACGCAGGCGTCGGCGCGCAGAGGGGACGCCGCGGACGAACCGGCGCACGCCCTCTGCCACTCGGCGAGGGTGCAGAGACGCTTGCCTTGGCCCGCGCAGCCGGCCGCCGCTGCCGAAAAGTCCAGGGCGGCCGCCGGCGTGGCCCCGAGGTGGTTCGGGTGCTCGAAGCGGTCCACCCAGAAGACCCCCGCGGGCCCCGCCACCGGCGCCATCAGGCTCTCGGGGCGCTGCGGGCAGCCAGCCGCGAGGAGGACCCCGAGCGTGCCGGGCCTCATCGGCTGCGCTCGCCGGGAAGCGGCAACAGAGAGTCCGGGTGCGCGTCTTCGACGAGCAGCGCGGGGGCGGTGTACGTCGCCCCGCCGTGGGTGACGTCGGCCTGGAAGGCGACCGCGCGCCGCGCCGGCGGCCCGCCGATGCCGCGCAACAGCAACGCCTCGACCGCCGTGAGCTGGGGCAGCGCGGGCTCGGCTGGGGCCGCGTGGCGCGGACGCCGCAGCCGGATGACCAGCCCGCCCGTGGCCACCTCCAGGGCGCCCGGGCCGGCGGACCACGTGCTAGGGCCGAGCGCGGTGGCGGCGCCGTCGACCACGACGAACCCGCCGTCGGCGCCGCCCTGTTGCTCCAACCAGACGACGAGGCCCGCCCCGCCGAGCACCGCGAGCGTGCGCCGCGGCCACGGAAGCACCCCGGCGCCGGCCCGGTGGACGAGCACCCCGGCCCCCTCCACCTGCCCGCCCCGCTTGCCGGCCTCGATCCAGCCGTCCAGATCCCCGCCGGCGACGGGCACGGACCGCCGCTGCGTGCCGCCCCAGGCCGGGAGGGTTGTGTCGTCCGGGCGGGGCACGCCGGCCCACGGCTTCAGCAGCAGCACCGCGTTCGCATCGTCGGAGCGCACGCGCAGCGCCCAGCGCCCCGTCTCGGCCTCCAGTCGGTCTTCGCCGATCTCGACGCGCTGGCGCTCGGCGAAGACCGTCGTGTCTTCCGGGCCGGCCGCGCGGCGGTAGCGGATGCGCCCGCTGCCGGGCTCGGCGCGATCCAGGCGGAGCCGGCCTTCGCCGCGCAGGGTGCCGGTGTTGCCCACGGCCACGGTGACGTCGAGCAGGCCGCCGTCGCGGGTGAGGCCGAGGAGCTCCCACTCTTCGTGCCAGGTGAGCTGTGCCTCCGGCGCGCACGCGCCCAGGCCGCCGCAGAGCAGGGCCATCAGGGCGTGGCGCATGGGGGCTCCGCGCGCCGCTGGGCGATGACGGCTTGGAGGGACGGATCGGCGCCCGGGTCCAGGTGGGGCGGCAGTGGCCCCGCGCACGGTGCGCCGGCGGTGTCGCGCGTGTGGTTCCAGCGGTCGTGGAGCAGCCCCTCGGCGGCCCGGGGGCAGGCGGCGGCGGCGGCGGCCCCGGCGACGGCGGCGACGGCCGGGCCGCCGGCCGGCTCCCGGGG
>JBEIVK010000643.1:0-2715 GCA_040373935.1 Alphaproteobacteria bacterium | reverse complement strand
TCGATCTGCTCCGGAGCCATGTACGCGAATTTGCCCTTGATCGTGTCGCCGACCGTGTGCTCTTGGCGCGTGTCGGCGCGCGCGACGCCGAAGTCGATCAGCTTCACCTCGCCGCGCACCGAGACCATGATGTTGCGCGGGTTGACGTCGCGGTGGACGATGCGCATCGGGCGGCCGAAGGTGTCTACGCGCGTGTGGGCGTAGTGCAGCCCGGCGAGGACATCGGCCAGCACACGGAAGACGACGCGCAGCGGCAGCGGGCGCCCGTGCGCGGCGGCGGCCTGCTGCACGCGGCGCAAGTCCACCCCGGGCACGTACTCCATCGCGAGGAACCACTCGTCGCCCACCTGGCCGAAGTCGTAGACCTGCGCGATGTTCTCGTGCTGCAGCTCGGCCGTGATGCGCGCCTCGTCCTGGAACATGCGGACGAAGCTGGTGTCCTGCGTGTTGGCCGGCAGCATGCGCTTGATGACCAGGAAGCGCATGTAGCCGGCGTGGTCCACCGTGCGGCGGGCAAGCTCGACCTCGGACATCCCGCCGCGCCCGACGGGCTCGAGCAGCAGGTAGTCCCCGTAGGTCCGTGGATAGCCGAGTGATGGGATCACGCGCGCATCATACCCCACCGCGCGCCCGCCCACCGGCCGCTCAGGCCGCCCGCCGCCGCAGCGCCAGGAACTTCAGGTAGCGGGCCTCCGGGTGCTCCAGCAGGACCGGGTGGTCGGCTGGCTCGGCGGCCCGCCCCACCGCCGCCCAGCGCCCCGCCTTGCGCAGCCCGTCCTTCACCGCCGCCTCCCAGCGCTCGGTGTTCAGGCGCGCCGTGCAGGAGGCCGTCGCCAGCACGCCGCCCAGCGGCACCTGCGCGCCCACCCGCGCCGCGAGGTCCCGGTAGGCCTTGGCCGCCGCGCCGTCGGCCCCGCGGCCGTGCGACAGGCTCGGCGGGTCGCACACCAGCACGCCGGGCGGCGACTCCGGCGCCCAGGTGAAGGCGTCCGCCGCCTCGAAGACGTGGCGCGACGGGTCCAGGCCGTTCAGCCGGAAGTTCTCCCGCGCGTCCTCCAGCGCCGCCGGGGCGATGTCCACGCTCCACACCCGCCGCGCCCCCGCCGCCGCCGCGTGCACCGAGAAGCCGCCCGAGTAGGCGAAGAGGTTGACCACGTCGAGGCCCGCCGCCAGCCCGGCCACGAAGCGCCGGTTCTCGCGCTGGTCCAGGAAGAGCCCCGTCTTCTGCCCCTCCACCGGGCGGACGAGGAAGCGCAGGCCCGCCTCCGTCACCACCAGCGGCTCGGGCGCGGGCGGGCCCCACAAGCGCACCGCCCCCGACTCGCCGTCCACCGCCCGCACGCCGTTGCGGCGCAGCAGGGTCTCGGCTCCCGGCACGCCGGCCCGCAGCGCCGCCGCCACCGCGTCGAGGTGCGGCACCCAGGCCGCGCTGTACACGCGCAGGACCAGCACCGGGCCGTAGCGGTCCACGACCAGCTCGGGCAGGCCGTCCCCCGCGCCGTTGATCAAGCGGAAGGCCGTCGTGCCGTCCGGCAAGCAGCGCGCCCGCCAGGCCACCGCCTCGGCCACCCGCCGCTCCAGGAGCCGCGGCAGCGCCTCCGGGTGCCGCCCCAGCACCCGCACCGCCACGTCCCCCGCGTCGCCCAGGCCGAAGCCCACCGGCTTGCCCGCGCCGTCCACGAGCTGCACGAGCGCGCCCACGGCCGGGCGCGCCTTCACGCCGTCTGCGTAGACCCAGGGGTGCCCCCGCGCGATCGGCCCCACCGTGTCCGCCGTCAGCTCCACCCGCTCCATCGCCCCTCCCGCGGTGCCGCCCCGCGCGCTCCGGGGTAGCCAGGACCATGACTGCGCGCGACCTCGATCTCCTCGTCCTCGGTGCCACCGGCTTCACCGGCCGCCAGGTCGCCCACCGCCTCGCCGCCCACCCGGAGGCCGCCGGCTTGCGCTGGGCCCTCGCCGGGCGCCGCCCCGAGGCCCTCGCCGCCGTGCGCGACGCCCTCGGCCCCGCCCACGCCGGCCTGCCGCTCCTCACGGTCGACACGCTGGACCCGGCCTCCATCGGCCCGGCCGTCGCCCGCGCCCGGGTCGTGCTCAGCACCGTCGGCCCCTACGCCCGCTACGGCGACGCCGTGGTGGACGCTTGCGCCGCGCACGGCACCCACTACTGCGACATCACGGGCGAGACCGCCTGGGTCTCCCGCGTCATCGCCCGCCACCACGAGGCCTGCGCCGCCCGCGGCACCCGCCTTGTGCCCTTCTGCGGCTTCGACAGCGTGCCGGCCGAGCTGGGCGTCGCCCTCCTCACCGACGCCCTCGGCGCCGATGGCCAGGGCCCGCCCGTGGACATCGTCGCCGCCTACCGCGCCCGCGGCGGCTTCAACGGCGGCACCCTCGCCAGCGCCCTCCACCTGTTCGGCCACGAGTCCCTGCGCGCCGCGGCCGACCCGTTCTCCCTCCTCCCGCCCGGCCCGCGCCCGCCCCGCGGCCCGCACCGGGACGACTTCACCCCCTTCACCGTCCCCCACCTCGGCGGCTGGCTCGCCCCCTTCTTCATGAGCCCGGTCAACGCGCGCGTCGTCCGCCGCAGCCACGCGCTGCGCGCCGCCGCCGCCGGCACGCCCGACGCGCCGCTGTTCACCTACCGCGAGGGCACCCCCGCCGGCGGCCTCCCCGGCGCCTGGGCCGCCACCGCCGCCATGGGCACCTTCACCGCGC
>JBEIVK010000969.1:0-1607 GCA_040373935.1 Alphaproteobacteria bacterium | reverse complement strand
GCCGGCCCTGCTGACGGCACTGGACGGGCACAGCGGCCCCTTGATCGACAACCTCCATCGCGTGGCGCGTCTGGGCCTGCTCGAAGATGAGACGGCCTGGCTTCGCTGGCGCCGCCTGCGCAACCAGATGGTGCCCGACTACGTGGAGGACCCGGCAGTGCTGGCCGACGCTCTGAACGCGGCCCACGCCGCCGTGCCGGCGCTCGTGGATGTGGCTCGGCGCTGGGGGGACGAACTGCGTCGGCGTGGCTGGGCGTCCTGAGAGCCTGAGAGACCCTCACCCCCGGCGCACGCGGTACTGCGTCAGCATCGTCGCCACCAGCATCGAGACCAGCGCCACGGCGACGATGACGTCGGCGATGTAGGTCGGCACGTTGACGGCGCGGCTCATGCTGTCGGCGCCCACCAGGATGCCGGCGACGAAGACGGCGCCGGCGACGACGCCCAGCGGGTTCAGCATGGCCAGCATCGCGATGACGATGCCGCTGTAGCCATAGCCCGGGCTCATGTCGAGCGTGACGTAGGAGGCGCGGCCGGCCACCTCCACCGCGCCGGCCAGGCCGGCGAGCGCGCCCGACAGCAGGGCCACCTTGACCGCCACCCAGCGCACCGGCATGCCGGCGAAGGCCGCGGCGCGCGCGCCCGAGCCCACGGCGCGGATCTCGAAGCCGGTGGTGCTGCGCTGCATCAGCACCCACAGGGCCACCGCCAGCGCCAGCGCCGCCAGCAGCCCGGTGTGGACGCGGCTGCGCTCGATCAGCTTGTCCAGCTGCAGCGCGTCCTGCAGCGCCACGCTCTGCGGCCAGCCCATGGCGGTGGGGTCCTTCATCGGCCCGTCCAGCAGCGCCGAGACGCCGAGCAGGACGATGAAGTTCAGCAGCAGCGTGGTCACGACCTCGTCCACGCCCAGGCGCGCCTTCAGCAGCGCCGGCCCCAGCAGCAGCAGGGCGCCCGCGGCCATGGCGGCGGCGATCATCAGCGGGAACAGCAGCGCCGGCGGCCACTCCAGGCCCGTGCCGCCGTGCAGGCCGCCCACGGCCACGGCGGCCAGCGCGCCGGCGTAGAGCTGGCCCTCGGCGCCGATGTTGAACAGCCGCGCGCGGAAGGCCACGGCCGCGGCCAGGCCGGTGAGGATGAGCGGCGTGGCGCGCGTGAGCGTCTCGGTCAGCGCGAAGCGCGAGCCGAAGCCGCCCTCGAGCAGCAGCGCGTAGGCCCGGCCCACCGGCGCCCCGGCCCAGGCCACCAGCGCCGAGGTCACGAGCAGCGTGAAGGCCACGGCCGCCAGCGGCGCGGCCAGCAGCAGCGCGCGGGGGATGGCGGCGCGGCGTTCAAGGCGCATGGGAGCCCCCCCCGGCTGCGGCGCTGCCTGTCGTCCTCGGGTGCGGGGTCGAAGGCCCGGCGGTCCCTTTCAGGACGACGTGCGCGCCGGCTGCGTCCCGGGCGATACCCGTATCGTCCCGGGGACAGGCATCGGCGTACCCTTCCGGGGCAGACCCGGGCACCGCACCCTCGGGCGGCGCATCGGGGGCCGGTGACGTCGACCCTCCGCCCCCGGCCATCGCCAGGCCGATCGACGCCAGCGTCCACTGCGTCCGCGGCCGCGCCTC
>JBEIVK010000474.1:0-3663 GCA_040373935.1 Alphaproteobacteria bacterium | reverse complement strand
GGCTCAGCGGGCCTGCACGTCGAGGGTGTAGCCGGCCGTCTCGCCGGCGCAGGCGCCCGTGGTGCTGATGAAGATCTCGTAGGTGCCGTCGTCCGGGGCCTCGAACTTGAGGCTGGGGCAGGAGAAGGCGGGCGGCGGGACCGTGCAGTCGAAGTTGTCGTCGGCCCACAGGATGGAGCAGGAATCCGGCCCGTTGACCCAGAACATCGGGTCGAAGGTGGTCTCTTCGTCGTTGGTGTCGACCGAGATGACGATCTCGTCGCCGGCGAGGGCGGAGAAGGTCCAGGCGTCGTGGATGGACGGGTTGCACGCGAAGGAGCCCGTGACGGCCCCGGCGCCCAGCGCGCCGTTGGACGGGGCGGAGACGACACCGGACTCCTCGCCGCACCAGTTCTGGATGCCCTCGGAGGAGTAGTGGTTGTACGACCACAACATCGACCAGGAGAGGGCGTCGCCGTCGCGGCTGAAGTCGCCGTAGGGCGCGCCATCCCACAGGAAGTTGGTGAAGTAGGGGCCCCACTCCTGGGCCGGCCACTCGCCGTAGGGGCCCGAGTAGGCCTCGGTGTACCCGATGTACCCGACCCGGGCGAGGTCGGTGTAGGTGACGCCGCCCCAGGTGTAGGTGTTGCCGTAGTAGTCCGTCCACTCGTAGGACGGGCTCGTCCACGACTCGGCGTGCGCGAGGACGACGGAGCGGATGCCGTGGCCCTCCTGGACGTCGAAGGTGTACATCGGCGCGGAGAAGCAGGCGTCGGGATTCTCGGCGGCGACCTGGGTGGACGCCATCTCGAAGGCGAAGCTGCAGCCCTCGCAATCGCCGGCCCAGGGGGTGCCGGTGACGTCGTAGTCGAGGCTGCAGGCGGCGCTGCCTTCGACGTCGAGCCCGGTGGCCACGGTGCCGGAGAAGGTGCCGTCGGCGAGGATGTCGCCCTGGCCCATGACCCACCGCGTGGCCGGCAGGACCGTCCAGGTCGAGCCGTCGTCGCGCGAGGCCGTCTTTTCGACGTCGGAGAGGGGGTCCTCCGCCGGGAGCTCCTCCTCGTCGCCCTCGTCGCGGGTGGGCTCCGGGGCGGGGGCCTTGGGATCGGTGCCGGTGGGGCCGGCGGGGGCCTCCGTGCGGCACGCAAGCAGCAGGGGCAGGACGACAATGGAGAGGGGGCGCATGGGGATCCTCCAGCAACCCGAGCGTAGCACCGGTTCACAACACCCGCATCCACTGCCTCCAGGCAGGATCGGAATCGTTCCGGCGCCGCGTTCGCTGGTGTCGGCGATCCGCGCGCAGGCGCCACCCGCGGTCCCGGACGGGGCCCGGCGCGCGCGCCAAGGTCACCCGCCGAGGCCCCGCGCCCGGCCGTCGCCCGGGCGACCAACCGAATAGGCGGGGGGGGCCGCGCCGTCCAGCGGCCGTGCGGGGCAGTGCCCCCGTGCCCCCGGAGACCCCATGCCCAGCGCCCCGTCCCGCGTCCTCCTCCTCGCCGCGGTCGTCCTCACCACCGCCTGCCACGCCCGCTACCGCAAACACGCCGGCGGCCTCGGCACCGTCACGCCCGCCGTGCGCGTCCCCGGGCTGCCGGGGGTGGACGCCGGCCCCTCGGCCGGCGGGGTCGCCGCGGGGGCCGTCGCCGGGGCGGCCACCGAGGGCGCGGTGCAAGCCGTCGAGGGGATCGCCGAGGCCGCCACCGGCATCGGCGGCGCGGTCCTCGAAGGCCGCGTCGAAGGCAAGCTCATCCGCGCCATCCAGCCCGCCGAGGCCCGCGCCGCCTTCGCCACCGGCCTGCGCGGCACCGCCGGCGAGGCCGGCCTGCCCTACGCGCTCGGCCCCGACAGCCCGCACCGGCTCGACATCGAGGTCACCGATTACGGGTTCGCCATCCGCGGCAGCCAAGTCTCCGTGCGCGTCGACGCCTCGGTCCGCCTCACGAAGAAGGGCGAGCGCCGCCCGATTTACCGCGCCGGCATCTCCTGCGACCGCCCGCTGCCGGGCGGGCTGCCGGTCCCCCTGCCCATCGAGGGCGTCGACACGCTGCTCGCCCTCCAGCGCCTCGACGACATCAAGGCCAAGAAGCTGGAAAAACTGGTCTTGGAGGCCGCGGAGGCCTGCGGCGCCGACCTCGCCCACCAGCTTGGCCGCCACTCCCGCTGAGCCGCGCCAGGGGGGCCGCGCGACGGGCAGGGCCGTTCGGTGAGACTGGATTTTGGAGGAGATGGGGCGGGGGGCACGCCCCCCGCAACGCCCCCCTGCTGCCCTGGCCGAGCCCCGGGAGGCTACGCGCGGTCGTCCGGCACCGGATGCGGCCACACCGCCCCCACGCCGGGCACCGTCGCTTGGGCGATGGCCCGGGCCCAGGCCTCCTGCACCCGCTCCTCGGCCTCCCACCGCGCGAGGGTGCGGTGCTTGGGCGGCGGGCCCCCACCGCGCCCAGAACCAGCGCGCCGGCCCCCACCGTGAACAGCAGGCTCTCGTTGGCCGCCGCGCTGATCCACGCGGGCGTGGCGTCCAGCCGGGCGCGCCAGGCGCGATCCAGCGCGTCCACCGACTGGCCGGTGGCCGTGCCCACGGCCTCGTCGAAGGGACGGCCGGCCGCCAGCGCCCCGATGAGCGCGCGCAGCGACTCTTCGCCGTGCTCGGCGCGGACCCAGGCCACGAAGTCCGCCGACTGTGCGTACGCGAGCCGGGCCCGCCCCGCGTCTTCGGGGAAGGCGCCCGAGAGGCTGCGCAAGGAGAGGAGGCTGTCGCCCAGGCGGGCGGCGGCGATGCGGGCCGCGGCGTCCGGCCCCAGCTCGGCGGCGTAGAGCTGCGCGAGCCCCTCCTGGAGCCAGGTGGGCACCCGCCGCGGCGCGAAGGCCCGGCCCAGGATGACGTGCACCAGCTCGTGCTCGAGCACCTGGGGCAAGGGTGTGGCGTCGCCGCGGCGGGCCCGGGGCGCGTGCAGGAAGACGAGGCCCCGGGTGGGCCAGGCCGTGCCGTCGGCCCAGTCGGGCGGGGCGCCGGGCTGCAGGGCGTCGAAGGAGGTGGCGTCCGGGGCCAGGACGACGCGCACGGTGCCGCCGACCGGCAGGCCGAGGGCCCGCGACAGGCGCGGCAGGGCATCCTCGGCGTGGGCGGCCAGCGCCCGGGCCACCGGGGCGTCCTCGGGGCGGGACGAGACCGTGACGTGCGGGCCGGCGACGTGCACGAAGTCCGCGGGCAGAACCGGCGGCGGCGCGAGGACGCCCGCGGGATCTTGCGGGTCGGGCGCGGCGACGAGGGCCGGGGCGGGACGGGAGGGCGCGGCGGTGGCGGGAGCGGGCCCGCCAAGGCCGATTGCGAGGAGGAGGGCGGCGAGGGCGCGGCGCATGACCCCACGATAGTCCCGGGGCCGGGTGCGGGAAGAGCGCGATGCGGTTTTTTCGCGGGGAGATCGCGGCGCGGGGCGTCGGCGGCTGCGCGCTCGACGGCACACGGCCCTTCTGCCGGCCCCCGACGCGCTCCCCATCGTCCTGGCGCACTGCGCCCAGCGGCAGCACGGCCCGTTGCCCGGCCGCGTGGATGCGCGACGCGTGGGCTGAGCTAAACCCCGGGGATGCGGTGGATCTGCGCGCTGTGCGGCGGGGTGTGGGCGGGCGCGGCGGCGGCGGCCCCGCTGGACGCCGACGCCGCCCGGCGCGCGCTGGACCGGCGGG
>JBEIVK010000765.1:0-2192 GCA_040373935.1 Alphaproteobacteria bacterium | reverse complement strand
GTGGAGCCCTCCTACACGGCCGAGGCGCGCTGAGCCGTGGCCGCCGCCTCGCCCCTCGCCGCGGACCCCGCGCCCGCTGGGTCCGCCGCCGCCCCCAGGCCGGCGGCGCGCCCGTGCACCCACTGTGCCACCCCGATGGAGACGGCGCTCGCGCCGCCGGCGCCGTGCTTTTGCTGCCACGGCTGCGAGGCGGCCTGGGCCATCCTGCACGACGCCGGCCTGGACCGCTATTACGCCGAGCGGGAGGCCCCGGGCCCGCGGCCGGGGGAAGCGCCGGCCCCGGCTGGGAGGCGGTCACGCCGGAGGCGCGGCCGGATGGCACGGTACGGGCCGTCGTTTGCGTGGACGGCCTCGTGTGTGCGTCGTGCACCTGGGTCACCGAGCAGGTCTTGCAGAAGCAGCCCGGGGTCGCGGCGGCGACGGTGTCATATGCCACCGGCCGCGCGGAGATCGTGTGGGACCCGGCGCGCACCGGCCTCGACGCCATCCTGTCGCCCGTGAGCGCGCTCGGCTACCGGCCGCGGGCGCTGGACGCCGCGCGGGGCCCCGGCCCCGATCGCGACCTTCTGCTGCGCCTCGGGGTGGCCGCCTTCGCCGCCGCGAACGTGATGATGCTGGCCGTGGCGGTCTACCTCGGCTGGTTCTCCGGGATGGCGGAGGCCTACGGCGAGCTGTTCCGCGTGGTGAGCCTCGTGCTCGCCACCCCCGCCGCGCTGTGGTCGGCCCAGCCCTTCTTTCGCGGGGCCTGGAACGGCCTGCGGCACGGCGTCCTGCACATGGACCTGCCGGTCAGCATCGGCGTCGCGGTGCTCTACGCGCACGGGCTGGTCGCCACGCTGGTCTGGCACGAAGACGCCTACCTCGACAGCCTGACCATGCTCGTCGCCCTTCTGCTCGCCGGCCGAGTGGTCGACCAGCGCGGCCGACGCCGCACGGCCGACGCCGCCTTGGCCCTCGCCGCCGAGGCCCCCCGCACCGCCCGCCGGATGGTCGGCGCGACGGGCACCGAGGTCGTGCAACCGGCCGCCCTGGCGCCGGGGGACCGCCTGGAGGTGGGGGCCGGCGAGGAGATCGCCGCCGACGGGGTCGTGCTCAGCGGGACCGGCGCCGTGCAGATGGGCCTGCTCACGGGCGAGGCGGAGCCGGCGCCCGTGGCCCCGGGGGACACCGTGGTCGCGGGGGCCGTGCTCGCGGAGGGGGCGCTGGTCGTGCGCGTGGACCGCGCCGGCCGCGACACGCTGCTGTCGCGGATGGCCGAGGGGCTGCGGGAAGCGGCGGACCGCCCGGTCGACGCCGCCGCCGCAGACCGCGTGGCGCCGTGGTTCACCGCCGCCACGCTCGTCGCCGCCACCGGCACCTTCGCCGGCTGGGCCTGGGCATCCGGCTCCGGCCCCGCGATGACCGCCACCATCGCCGTCCTCGTCGTGGCGTGTCCCTGCGCCCTGGCCCTCGCCCGGCCGCTCGCCACGGCCGCCGGGCTCGGCGCGGCGGCCCGCCGCGGCCTGCGCTTCCGCTCGGGGGACGCCCTGCATGCGCTGGCCACCGTCGACACCGTGGTCCTCGACAAGACCGGCACCGTCACCGGCGGCCGCCCGGTGGTCGTGGACGCGGACGACGCCGTGCTGCGCGTCGCCGCCGGACTGGAGCGCCACTCGGTCCACCCCATCGCCCGGGCCATCGTCGCGGAAGCCACGGCCCGCGGCATCCCGCTGCCCAGCGGCACGGGCATCGTCGAGACGCCCGGCGAAGGGATCCGCGGCTGGGTCGACGGCGTGTGCTGGTCCATCCGACGCGGCGAACGCCCCGGCACCGTGGAGGTGGTCGGCCTCGGCACCATCGCCCTCCGCGACGCCTTGCGCCCCGACGCCGCCCGCACGGTCGCCGACCTGCGCGGTCTCGGCCTCGACGTCGTGCTGCTCACCGGGGACCACCCGGCCGTCGCCCACCGCATCGCGCGGGCGGCCGGCATCGACCGCGTCATCGCCGACGCCCGCCCCGACGACAAGGCCGCCTTCCTGGAGCGCCTGAAGGCCGAGGGGCGCCGCCCGCTGTTCGTCGGCGACGGGCTCAACGACGGCCCGGCCCTCACCGCCGCCACGGTCGGCCTCGCGATGGGCACCGGCGCCGCCTCCAGCGTGCTGGCCGCCGACGCCGTCGTGGCGGCGCCCAGCTTGCGGCCGGTGCTCGCCGGG
>JBEIVK010000702.1:0-2490 GCA_040373935.1 Alphaproteobacteria bacterium | reverse complement strand
GCGGCCACGGCACTCCCCTCCGGCGGCACCCGCGGCCAGCGCCGCACCAGCGCAGCGTCCGCCCCGAGCGCGGCCGCCCGCGCCTCCAGCGCGCCGACGGTGACGTCCAGGTCCCCCACCAACCAGAGGGGCCCCGGCGGCGCGGCAGCCGGCCAGCGCGCGAGGATCTCCGCCGCGAAGACCTCCGGGTCGTGGCTGACGTTGGGCAGGTAGCGCGCCTCGATGGCGACCCCGACGCCCGGACCACCGGCGAGCGCGTCGAGGGCCGCGTCGAGGGTGGCCGGCGGCAGGCCATCGCAGCGGTAGGACGCCTGCAGCTCCGCGGCGTCGAGCAGAAGGACCCAGGGCGCGCTGTCCTCGGTGAGCGCCGCCCCGAAGACCGTCTCGCAGCGCGCGATGTCCAACCGCGGACCATCGATCAGCAGCGGCACCCGGTCCGCCGACAGCGCCACCGGCAGCCGCACCGCAGCCGCACCGCCGGCCACTGCGGCCTCCAGCGCCTCCAGGCTCGCCACCGGCCCCAAGGCCGCGGCGCCGAGGTCCACCACGGCCACCGGCGAGCCGGCCGCGCAGCCCGCCCCGAGCACCGCCGCCACGAACCGCGGGGTCACAGGCGCTTCCAGCCGACGGCGAGCCCATCGCCCACCGGCAGCACCCCGGCATCCAACCCCGGATGCGCGAGCAGCGCCGCGACGAAGCGCACCACGGCCGCCGTCGCCGGGTCCGCCGGGGCGGGGTCGACGACCTTGCCCCCCCACAGGACGTTGTCCACCAACAGCAGCCCGCCCGGGCGCAGGCGTGGCACCGCCGCCGCCAGGGCCGCCGGATACGCCTCCTTGTCGATGTCGACGAAGATGGCGTCGAAATCTCCGGGCAGACCCGCCAATACCGCGAGCGCCTCCCCGGTGTGGTACCGCACCGCCGCCGCCGCCGGATGCCCCCCGCACAGCCGCGCGAACCGCGCCGGGCTCGCGGGATCCCCATCCACCGCGTGCACCTCGGCCCCGGGCCCAGCCCCGCGGCTGAGCCAGAGCGCCGAATAGCCCCAGCCCGCCCCGAGATCCGCCACCCGCCGCGCCCCCGCCGCCCGCACGAGCCGCTCCAGCCACGCGCCAGCCTCGGCCCCCACGATGGGAAAACGCCGCGCCGCAGCGTAGCTCTCGAGCCGCCGCCACCACCGGGCGTCGGCATCGGCCGGTGCGGCCTGCGCGAGGAAGGACCGGACGGCGGGGTGAACCGGGCTGAGACGGGCGTCGCGCGGGGCGCTCATGCGGGCTCCTCGCGGCATCCTATCCGCGGACGCGCACCCGGGGCGCCCGGGGGATACACTGCCCAGACGGACCGCGAGGACCCGTCCCATGCGCGCTGCCTTCCCTGCCCTGCTCGTGCTGCTCGCCGCGTGCAAGCCGCGCATCGACGACGGCCCGCCGCAGGACGCCGACGGGGACCGCTGGATCTCCGCGGTCGACTGCGACCCGCTGGACGCCGCGATCCACCCCTACGCCGACGAGCTCTGCGACGGCGTGGACAACGACTGCGACGGCCTCATCGACGAAGACGACGACGTCCTGGACCCGCCGACTTGGTTCGCCGACGCGGACGGCGACGGCTTCGGCGCGGCGGACTACACCTGGACGACCTGCGCGGCCCCCGCCGGCTACGTCGACAACGCCCTCGACTGCGACGACCTCGACGCCGCCTTCTCGCCCGACGCGGTCGAGCTCTGCGACGCGCTCGACAACGACTGCGACGGCCAGGTGGATGAGCCGGGCGCGCTCGGGCCCCAGGTCTACTTCCGCGACGCCGACGACGACGGCTACGGCGACGCCGCCTACCGCGAGGAGGCCTGCACCCCGCGCGACGGCTTCGTGGACGACAACACGGACTGCGACGACACCCGGGCCTCCACCAACCCGGGCGCGCCCGAGGTCTGCGACCCCTTCGACCGCGACGAGGACTGCGACGGCCTCGCCGAAGACGCGGATCCGTCGGCCGAGGGGCTGCTCAACTTCTACACCGACGCCGACCTCGACGGCTACGGCTCGATCGGGCCCGCCACCCGCGTCTGCGACCCGGTCCCGGGCCTCTCGCCCAACACGGACGACTGCGACGACGCGGACCGCACGGTCAACCCGGAGGCCCGCGAGCGCTGCGGCAACGGGGTGGACGAAGACTGCGACGGCCTCGTGGACGGCGCCGACGACGCGCGGGCCATCGACTGGTGGGCCGACGCCGACGCCGACGGCTTCGGAGACCCGGCGGTGTACCTGGGCGAGAGCTGCGACGCCCTGGCGGGCGGCGCCGCGGACGACACAGACTGCGACGACGCCGACGGCACCATCTTCCCGGGCGCCACCGAGCGCTGGTACGACGGCGTGGACCAGGACTGCGCGGGCGACGACGACACCGACGCCGCCGCCGTGGGCTGCGCAGGCACGGGGGCCGGCGGCGACGACTGCGACGACGGCGACGCCGCCGTCTTCCCGGGCG
>JBEIVK010000450.1:0-3808 GCA_040373935.1 Alphaproteobacteria bacterium | reverse complement strand
CGCGAAGACTGGGCCGCGGCCGAGGCGGTTTTCGCGCGCCTGGTCGCCCTTCACCCCGACGACGCGGACGCCCGGCTGCGCCACGCCCGCGCCTTGGAGCGCGCGGGCCGTCACCGCGAAGAGATCGACGCGCTGCGCGTGATCCTCGGCGGGCGCCCCGGCCACGCCGAGGCCCGTGCTGCCCTCGCGGTCGCGCTGGCCCGCCTCGGCCGCTTCGACGAGTCGGCGCGCGCCATGGCCGCCCTCGATGTCCCCAGCCCCGAGGCCACGTGGGCCGAGGCGGTCGTCGCCGCGCTGCACGGCCAGGACACCGTCGCCCTCGACGCGCTGGGGCAGCTCCTCGCCGCCCGCCGCGCGCTGACGCCGGAGGCCCAGGCGGAGCTGCGCCGGGACCTCGCGATCGACCCGGCCTTCGCCGGCCTGCGACGCGATCGCCGCCTTCACCTCCTGCTCCACCAGCACCTCGGGGCTGCCGCGCCGCGCCTGCCGCGCTAATCCGGCCGCATGTCTGCCTCGCCGCCGCGCCGCGCGGTCTACGCCGGGTCCTTCAACCCGGTCACCCTCGGCCACCTCGACCTCCTGCACCGCGCCCTCACGCTGTTCGATGAGGTCATCCTCGCCATCTGGCACAACCCGGCGAAGTCGGCCGGCCTGCCGGTGGAGGAGCGCCGCGCCGTGCTCGAGGCGAGCGTCGCCGGGCTCCCGCGCGTGCGGGTCGATGTCTTCACGGGCTTGCTCGTGGATTACTGCCGGGCACAGGGGGCGGTCGCCATCCTGCGCGGGTTGCGGGCCGTCTCGGACTTCGACTTCGAGTTCCAGATCGGCCTCGCCAACATGGACATGGCGCCCGGCGTGCAGACGGTCTTCCTTCTCTCCGAGCCGAAAAACATCTTCATCTCGTCGTCGCTGGTCCGAGAAATCGCCAGCAATGGTGGAGATGTGGCTCGCTACCTGCCTCCTCCCGCGCACGCCGCCCTGATGCGCTCGCTCGGCCGGACGGCCGCCCCCGCTCCGGGCTAGCCTGCCCCACACGCCCCCGCCGGGGCCACGGAGTCCGCTCATGTGTGGAATCATCGCCTACACCGGGCGTCGGCCCGCCGGGCCCATCCTCCTCGAAGGCCTGCGCCGCCTCGAATACCGCGGCTACGACAGCGCGGGGCTCGCCACCTTGCACCGCGGCCAGCTTCAGGTCGTCAAGGCTGTCGGGCGGGTCGCCGGCCTCGCCGCCAAGGTCCCGGGCGATTTGCCGGGCGCCATCGGCATCGCCCACACGCGCTGGGCCACCCACGGCGGCGTCACCGAGGCCAACGCGCACCCCCACCTCGACAGCCTGCATCGCATCGCCGTCGTGCACAACGGCATCATCGAGAACATGGCCGCGCTCAAGGCCCGCCTCGTCGCCGATGGCGTGGTCTTCCGCTCCGAGACGGACACCGAGGTCATCGCGCACCTCATCGCGCACTTCTACGAGGGGATGGGCCCCCTCGGCGACTCCATCTCCCCCGATGCCCAGGGCGATCCCGTGGAGGCCGTGCGCGCCGCGCTCGCGCGCTTGCGCGGCACCTGGGGCATCGCCGTCCTCTTCGCCGACCACCCGGACCTCATCGTCGCCGCCCGTCACGGCAGCCCGCTCGTCGTGGGCCTCGGCGACGACGAGACCTTCCTCGCCTCGGACCCGCACGCCCTCGTCGCCCACACCCGCCGCGTCGTCTACCTGCAAGACGGCGAAATCGCGCGCATCGAGCGCAGCGGCGTCTCCACCTTCCGCCTCGACGGCGCGGCGCGCACGCCCGCCATCCACCAGCTCGAAGAAGACTGGGGCGACGGCGAAAAGGGCGACTTCCCCCATTACATGCTCAAAGAGATCCACGAGCAGCCCGAGGCCCTCCGCCAGTGCGTCGGCGGGCGCCTCGTCCTCGAAGACGGCACGGCCCGCCTCGGCGGCCTGGATCTCGCGCCCCGCGCCCTCGCCGGCATCCAGCGCGTCGGCCTGCTCGGCTGCGGCACCGCCTTCCACGCCGCCACCGTCGGCGCGCTCCTCGTCGAGCAGCTCGCGCAGGTGCCCGCCTCCGCAGAGATCGCCTCGGAGTTCCGCCAAAAGAACCCCGTCGTCCGTGCAGACGACCTCTGGTTCGCCGTCTCGCAGTCCGGCGAGACGGCGGACACGCTCGGCGCCGTCAAGGAGGTCCAGCTCAAGGGCGGCGCCGTCATGGGCGTCGTCAACGTGGTCGGCTCCAGCATCGCGCGCGCCTGCGGCCACGGCTGCTACATCCACTCCGGCCCGGAGATGGCCGTCGCCAGCACCAAGGCGTTCAGCAACATGGTCGCGGCCCTCGCGCTGTTTGCGCTGCAAATCGGCCGCACCCGCGGGCTCTCGGCCCAGCGCGGGCGGGCCTTCGCCGCGGCGCTCGCGTCCGTCCCCGATCTCGTGCGCCGCTACCTCGCCGACCCGGGCCCCATCGACGATGCGGTGCGCCTCTGCCAGCACGCCAAGCTCGTGCTGTTCCTGGGCCGCGGCGTCAGCGCGCCCGTCGCCGCCGAGGGCGCCCTCAAGCTCATGGAGGTCGCCTACGTCCCGTGCCTCGCGTATCCGGCGGGCGAGATGAAGCACGGCCCCATCGCCCTCCTGGAGAAGGGAAGCCCCGTCATCGTCATCGCCCCCGACGACGGCGTGAAGGACAAAACCCTCTCCAACCTGCAAGAATACCGGGCGCGCGGCGCCACCATCATCCTCATCCACACGGCGGGAGATCCCGTGGCCGAGTTGGGAGACGTCTGCATCCCCGTTCCCGCCACCGACGACCTTCTGAGCCCGCTCCTCACCGTGCTTCCGCTCCAGTTGCTCGCCTACAAGGCCGGTCTCGCCCTCGGCCGCGACATCGACCGCCCGCGCAATCTCGCGAAGTCCGTCACCGTCGAGTAGGCGGGCTTCCGCACTTGGGCCGCGGGTTTTGGGGCAGGGGCTGCGCCCCCGCAACGCCCCCGTGCCTCCCGCCGGCCCGGCCCGCGCCGCCCGCCGCTCAGGCTTCGCCCCCGAGCCGCAGCAGCATCCCCGCGCCGTCCCAGCAGAGCACGCCACCGCCCGGCAGGACGGCGAAGTCCGCCTCGTCCGGCTCCACGCGCGCCAGCCCTGATGTGCTGCCTGATGGTTGGATTTCCAACCCTGAGTCAACACTCCAAGCCCGCGCCTCCGGCCCCACGCCCACCTGCACCCGGCCGCCGCCGCGCCACACCTCCTGCCCGCCGCCCACGAGGGGGGACCACACCGGCTCGGCGCCGCGCAGCCCGCCTGGCCCCGCCCACACGGTGTCTCCGGCGTGCGCGCCCCACGGCTGCCCGGGGCCCAAGCGCCGCACCCGCCCCGCGGCCGTGACCTCCGCGGCCTCCTCCGCCCCGCCGTCGGGCCCCGCCACGACGGCCGCGAAGACCCCGCGGCGCACCGCGAAGGCCGGGCCCGGGCGCAGCGCGCCCACGGCGACCGGCGCGCCACCCGCCGGCAGAACGAGGCCGCCGCCCTCCGAAAAGACCAGGAGCAGGCTCCCGTCGTCCTGAGCGGCGAGGCGCCGCACCGGGGCCGGCGCCCGGCCTGCCACCCGGGGCGCCTCGCCGTCGCGCACGCGCACCACCACGCTGCCGTCCACCCACGCCATGCCGCCGCGAAACAGCACAACCCGACCGCACGCGGCGCCGAGCGGCAGGGGGCGCTCCGGCCCCCCCGCGATCGGCAGCACCCGCCGTTCGCCCGCCCGCGCCCACACCGCGAGGCCATCGGCCAGATCCACCGGGTCCCCCGGCCCATCCGGCAAGG
>JBEIVK010000222.1:0-6187 GCA_040373935.1 Alphaproteobacteria bacterium | reverse complement strand
GTGAGCCGTCCGGCCGGACTCCACCAGGGGGGTCCGGTTTGGGCGTGTCTAATCCTGGATAGTCCCGAGCCGCCCCGTGGCGTGACGGCAGAGGACGATAAACATCTCTCAAAATCGCCGCCAACCGTCGTCAAGGGGGGGGCTCCCGCCCCGGCGCCGGTCGCGAACAGGGAGATACGCGCGTAGAGGCCGACACGGAGCAGCTTCGGACGTGGGTTCGACTCCCACCGCCTCCACCATTCGGGACCCGGGGCAGAACTTCCGTCCGACGGGAGTTCTGCCCCGGGCGCCCTCCGTTTTCTGGCCTTCATGCCCCGCGGGGTCACCCACGGGGCGCGGCAGGCGCAGGTGCGCCCGCCGGGAGAGCCGCCATCGCCGGGCAGGGAGCGGCGTTCGTCGCACCCACGCCCGCCGCGCAGGCCCACGGCGCGGACCGGCGTTGCGGCATCATGGCGCGGGAGACGCCAGGTACTCCAGATACACCGGCCAGATGTTCTCCGGGGTCCATTGGCCGGGCGCGACCTTCTTTTGGGATTGGCGCAAGCGCTTCGGCTTGCCGCCCCAGCCCCCGTAGCTCCACCCGAGCTGCTTGTTGTCCAGTTCGGTGCCGAGGCTGTCTGCCTCAAAAGCGAAGAGGGGCTTGGTCATCTCCATGACCTCTGCTTTGCTCAACCCCCTCTGCCCGCGCTCCTTGAAGAACGCCAACAGCGCGTGTTTGCCGGGACCGCGGGAGGGATTGTACTGGTTGAGGACGAAGCTGTCTCTTCCGGCGTGGTTCGCGGTGTTCCCCAGCACTTTGTTGTGGTGGGAAGCGTTGGTGAACTTGACCGCGGCGCCGGAGATGGTGTCAAACCCATTCTCCTGGATGGTGTTGCGGCTGCTGTGGTCTCGCAGGTAGATCCCATGCATCAGGCCCAGCCACGTGACCGGACTCCCATCCGGGGCGGCCTTTTTGCTGTTGCGGTTCTCCAGGTTGGCGAATTGGTTGTCGACAAAGGTGGAGTCGACGAGGCCGCGGGCCATGATCCCGGCATACCCGGCGTACTTGTAGTTGTCGCCGTAGTTGTCGTAGTCCTCGCTGGGGTTGTATCGTTCCTTCCCGGGCCCCAGATACCGGGTGCCCATCTCGGTGAAGGTGTTGCCCTCGAAGTAGGCGTTTTTCATCTGCAGGTGCTCGCCGGCGTGGCCCTTCCCGGCCTCGGGGTGGGTGGGCTGGCGGTCGGCCGCGAGCTGGGACTCCGAGCGCGGGCTGATCTCGACGCCACCCGAGACATATCCCCGGATGATGAGGTTTTTCATCGACAGATTGGCCTCGGCGGCGGTGCCCGTGCCCAGGCCGGCCGGGAGGACGGGACGGTACGCGATGCAGTACCCCGGGGTCGCGTTCTTCGCGCCATCCCGGCCAAGGAAGCCGTTCAGCTCGGCCTGCTGGCCGTCGCCCAATCGGCCCTCAAAAGAGATGCGGTGCTCGGCGTTGTAGTAGGACCACAGCACCTGGTGGTCTTGGCGCACTTTGCCCGTGATCACAATCTTCACATCGCAGGGCCCGACCGGAGGACGGGCGCGGAGGAGGTCGTGCGCGGCCTGCACCCCGGCGCCCGCCGCGACGCCGGACCAAGTCTGGATGCTGCTCGAGCCGTAGGACAGCGTCACGGACCCCTTGGCCGCTCCCTGGCTCTTGGGCTTGTGCTGGGCGCCGCCCGCGCTGCTGGAGCCGACGGCGTGGGCCTCACCGCGTCGGGCCGCGTGCTCTGCGGCCTCGGCCTCGGCCTCCGCGCGATCGTGGCTGGCGCGCGGGACAGCGGCGGGACCCGAGCGAAGCTGCTCGTTCCTCGATGGGTTTTGCTGGAGCGCGTGCGCGGCTTCGTGCGCGACCAGCGCGGGGCTGGGGTTGGGATCGGCGAACAGGAGGGTGTCGCCCAGCGCCATCGCCTCCGCCCCCTCGTCGTCGAGCAGGGAGGACGCGTCCGGGCCACCGACCGCGACCCGCATCCAGCCGAGGTCTGCGCCCAGGGTGGCCTCGACATGCCGACGGTGGGGCAAGGTGCCCCGTGCATTCAGCGCCGCGACCCGCGCCTGCAGGGTGAGCGCGCGGTCTGCGTTGCCGGCCCGGCCCGCCGGCGCGGCGGCCGATGGGCCGGTGGCCGGCGCGGCAGGGTGCGTGGCGGGAGCGGAGGAGGTCGTGGAGGTCTGTCGGCGTTTCATGCGGTCACTGCGTCGGTGCCGGAGTGTACCTCGGCGGGGGCGGATCGGCCGTGGTCCCGCGGCGGGCGCGTCGAACGCTGAAGTCGACCCCGCAGGTGCCACGCGGCCACTCCCCCCGTCTGCTGCACCCGCGCCCTTCTGGCCGGCTCAACGACGCACGGAATGGACCCCGCCGCCCGCGGGCTGGAGAGGGCCCGCTTCCTGTCCTCCCGTCCCCCCCCCATCCTCCTCACCACCCCAACCCCTCCGCCAGTGGGCCCGCCAGCGCCGCCGCCACCAGCGCCCCGGTGCCGGGCTTGGGGTGCAGCAGATCCCCGCGCCCTCCCGACAGCTCCGGCAGCGCCACCACCGCCTCCAGCGCCGGCCGGCCATCGACCCGCGGCAGCGGCGTCTCGGCCCACACGGCGCGCACGCCGGCCTCGTTGCCAAGGAGCTGGCGGGCCTCCGGGGAAGGGTCGTCCGCCGCGACGAGGGCGGGGAAGTGGAGCACGACGCCAGGGATGCCGGTGCGGGCGAGGTCTTCGGCCATCTGTTGGGCGCAGCGCGGGCCGGCCGGGCCGATGCTCCCGCCGCCGGAGGTGGGCGCGCGCATGCCGGCGGCGACCAAGGCGACTTGGGGCAAGCGGTAGCGAAGGAGGGCGCGCGGGACCGTCCACCAGCCGCGGGCGGTTTGCACGAGGGCGGTGTGGGGGCCGGCCGGCAGGGTGGTGACGCTGCCGACGAGGTCGTTGGGGCAGGATTGGAGGACGACGGCGTCGGGGCGGAGTTCGGCGAGGCGGAGGCGGAGGGCCTCGGCCTCTTGGCACAGGTGGTAGCCGGTCACCGCGCCGTTGAGCACCTCGACGGGCACGCCGGTGGCCGCGCGGAGGGCGTCGGCCAGGTGGGCGGACCACTCCTTTTCTCCGACGCTGTCGCCGATGAGCAGGAGGCTGCGGGCGCCGTCGGGCGCGGGCCAGGGGAATCGCTGGAGGCCGTGCGCGTCGCGGCCGCAGCGGCCGGCGCGGTAGGCCCAGCCGAGCGTGGGGTGGGTGGTCGCGCACTCTGCCGAGAGGCCGTCGGCGAGGCGCGCGCCGGGGAGGGGAGGCGGGACCGGCCAGCGCCAGCGCGCGAAGGCCTCGGCGGCGCCCAGCGACAACGCTGCGCTCAGGGCGCTCAGGGCGAGGCGAAGGATCGGGCGCACCCTGAGGAGATAACTGCGGGGCGCGGGCGTGCTTTGGCTTTTTGCGGCGCCGAATGCTACGGAGCGGAGATGCTGGGTCTGTGGGGCATGGCGGGGGCGGTGGCGTGGGCGGCAGCGGGCGCGGCCCCGGCGCCGCTGGACTTGCGGCTGGCGCCGGGGCGCGCTTCGGCCCTGGTGTGGGACCGCGGGGTGCACCTGCCGTTGACGCTGGGGGCGGCCGGGGCCTCGGTGGCGCTGATGTTCGCGGTGCCCGCGCCGGACGTTGCGCCGGGCGTGCTGCGGCCGGGGTGGCTGGAGGGGCGGGACATCGGGCCGGGCCCGGACGGGCGCCTGCAGGACGGCCCCTTGGCCATGCGCTTCTCTCCGCGTCGCTCTTGGGCGGCGCTGTCGGATGGGCTGCTGGTGGGCGCGATGGTGGCAGGCGTGGCGTTGCCGCACGCGGCGTGGTCGGGCCCTGCGGCGGACGTGGGGGCGGCCAACGTGGCGCGGGGCAGCATCGTGGCGACGGGCCTGCTCGTCAACGTGGGCCTGACGTCCGCGCTCAAGAACGCGCTCGGGCGGCCGCGGCCGTACGCCCGCATGCCGGCCACGGCGGTGCGGGACAGCGCGCTGGATCCGCGCGCCATCTACCGAGATCCAGCCCGTCCAGAGCTGGGTTTTCGCAGCGCAGACGCCCGGCGCAGCCTGCCATCGGGCCACACGAGCAGCGTGGCCGCGGCGGGTTTCGGCTGGGCGATGGTGGACGCGCTGTCCCGCCCCGCGGGCGCCGCACCGGGGCGCACGGCGGCGGCCTTCGGCGGGGCGGCGGCAGCGACCGGGCTGGTGGGCGTCGCCCGGGTGAAGGCGGGCAAACACCATCCAACAGACGTCCTGGCAGGCGCGGCGCTCGGCACGGCGGTGGGCCTGGCATGGCCGGCGCTGTACCTCCGCCCGGCGGCAGAGGTGGCGGTGCAAGCGGGCGTCGGCCCCACTCTTTCCATCGGCGGGGTCTGGTAGGTGCGGCGGCCCTTGGCGGGGGCGCGGCCAACGCGCTAGCCTGACTTGCCCGCGGCTGCCCCGTCGCCCCGCCCGTCTGGACTCCCCATGCAGCTCCTCGCCCGCCTCCTCCTCGACCGTCGGGTCGCCTGGTCGGTGGTGTTTCTGACGGGGCTGGTGGTGGTCGCGAGCGTGCTGCTGGCCGGGCGCATCCGTCAGGACGACGACGTGCTGGCCTTCCTGCCGCGGGGCAACGCGGAGATCGCCACCTTCCAGGAGATCAACCGCCGCTTCGGCGGGCTGGACGTCGCGTTGGTGGGCGTGGAGGTGGACGACGCCTTCTCGCCGGAGGCGCTCGGCCGCCTGCGCGCGGCGACGGACGCCATCCGCGAGACGCCGGGGGTCGAGCACGTCCTCTCACTCGCCAACGTCGAGGACTTCACTCCCGATCCGATGGGCGGCATCCGCACCGCCAACCTCGTGGAGGCCGTGCCGGCGGGCGACGCGGAGGCGGTGGCCCTGCGCGAGAAGGTGCTGTCGCGGGATCACGTCGTCGGCACGCTGGTGAGCGCCGACGCGCGGGCCTACGTGATGGTCGTGTTCCTCACCTACGGCGGGGACCGGCGGGCGACGACGGGCCGCATCTCAGACGCGATGGCCGCGGCCTTTCCGGGCGCCACCGTGCATTATGGCGGGTCGCCCTACATCTCGGACTACATCTACCGCACGACGCAAGCGGACATGAAGCGCCTGACGCCCTGGGCCGTGGGCGCCATCGTGCTGCTGATGATGCTTGCCTTCCGCGACTGGCGGGGCGTTCTGCTCGGGCTCGGCAGCACGGGCATCGGCATCTTGGCGACGCACGCGTTGATGAGCGCGCTCGACGTTCCGCTGAACGTGGTGCTCGGGTCCATGCCGGTCATCCTGTTCGCGGTGGGCAGCGCCTACGGCATCCACATCCTGCACCGCTACTATTGGCACGCCCAAGCGATGCCGCGAGACGAGGCGGTTGCGCACACGCTGGTCACGACGGGCCCAACCGTGCTGACGGCGGGCTTCACCACGGCCATCGGCCTCCTGTCCTTCGTCGTGATGGACATCGCCCCGCTGCAGGCCTTCGGGGCCTTCACGGCCTTCGGCGTGCTGGTGACGCTGGGCCTCTCGGTCACCTTCGTGCCGGCGGTCATCGTGCTGCTGGGGCTGCCGCCTCGCCCGGCGGGGGCCGACGCGCTGGGCCGCTTCTGGGTCGGCTTGGTCGGCGCCGTGCGGCGGCACCGCCTCGCCGTGGGGTCCGTCGTGGCGGTCGTCTTCGTCGCGGGCGCCGTGTCGACGGCCCGGGTGGACAGCCGCATGGACAGCGCGGCCTTTTACGCGAAGGGCAGCCCGCCCGATCGGGCCGACGCCTTCCTGCGGGGCCGCTTCGGCGGGTCGCAGTTCGTGCAGGTGCGGGTGGCGGGGGATGTGTCGGACCCGCTCGTGCTGCGCGAGCTGCGCGCCCTCGCGGATCGCCTCGCTGCCATCCCGGGTGTGTCGCGCGTCCAGCACGTGGGGGATGTCATCGCGGCGGTCAACCTCGCGATGGAAGGCCAGGAGCGCATCCCGGACACGCCCGAGAAGGTGGGGCAGCTCTACGGCTTCCTCACCGGCAACGGCTCGGTGCGTCAGCTCGTCTCGGACGACCGCGCGCAGGCGCTGCTGCACGTGCGCCTCTCGGCGGACGGGCTCGACGCCACCGAGGCGGCCCTGGCGGCGGTGGAGGCGGAGGTCGCGGCGAGCGCCCCGCGCGGGCTTCGGGCGGTGGCCCCCGCTGCAGACGCGGCGGCGGCG